>CAZPEZ010000054.1:0-34423 GCA_964585715.1 uncultured Occallatibacter sp. | reverse complement strand
ATGAATTCAGCTTCATTCAGGTCGGGGATGTGGATTGGATTGAAGGGTTGGGAGACTATGCCGGATTACATGTTGGCGCCAGAACCCACTTAGTCCGTGAACCTCTCACGTCGCTGGAGGCTCGCCTCGACCCGACGCAGTTCGTGCGGATTCACCGTTCGACGATTGTGCAGGTAGAGCGCATTGCGCGCGTAGATCCTTCGTCAAATCGAGATGCGGTCCTAACGCTGAGAGATGGCAATATACTGCGCGTGAGCCGAACTTATCGCTCACGTTTAGACGACCTACTGCATTAGCCTTCATGGATGTTTCGACAGCACCCCGGTCTCGATGCCGCGCGAGGTCGCGCGACTCCGGGCTTCGCCACCCGCCTGGCAGGGCTGAATGCACGGCAGATTAGGCCACCGATCCCGATCGATAGGACATCCGGGAAGCAAATCTGTAGTTGCCCGCTGCACGAATTAGGGAGAGTGGCAGCCCTATGTCTCGTGTGCTCGTCTAGCTGGTTCTGCGTTTGGCTTTTTGATGATTTGTGTCAATGTCGCTAACGGGCGAAGAACTGGCTCTGCTGCAAACAGAGACCGAGCCGGTACCAGCGCAGCTGACTTTGCCGAGCCGGACACGCGGCCGGGCGACGCGTTTCCGAAGGCGAAGGCGGCGCCGACCAGCACCTAGCCCGCGGAAAAACTCTTTCTTGACAAATATCTATATCATGTAATATATATCTTTTCTATGATCGAGTCTCGGATCCAATCCTTCCTGCCTCTCAAGACACAGTGGTTCCATATCATGCTGTCCCTCGCCGGAGAAGAACAGCATGGCTACGGAATCATGCAGGAAGTTCTGCAGCGCACCGTCGGGAAGGTCCGTCTCTGGCCAGCCACGCTGTACGGCTCGATCAAGCGGCTCATCGAGGCAGATTTGATAGAGGAGTCCAGTGACCGGCCCGCTCCTGAGCTCGACGACGCTCGGCGCCGCTACTACCGCCTCACGCCGTTAGGGCTCCGTGTGCTCAACGCAGAATGCGAGCGGCTCCAGGAGTTGGTTCAGGCAATTCATACAAAGCAAAGGATCTTCCCAGATCGAGGGTGACCGAATGAACATTGTATGGCCAATCTACCGGCGGCTGGCTGCGGCCTTCCCGCACGAATTCAAGCTGGCATTCGGCGACGAGATGATACAGGCCGGCGAGGACGCTATTGCCCACATCGCAAAGCGCCACGGAGCCCTCGGCCTCGTCCGACTGATCGCCGATTTGCTCCTTCGCCTTCCCATCGAATACCTGAACGAGATGCGCCGCGACCTACCCTACGCCGCCCGCACCCTGATGAAGTCGCCGGGCTATGCAGTGGTTGGCGTCGTTTCAATGGGACTCGGCATTGGGCTCACGACCAGCGTCTACAGCACGAGTTGGGCGGTGCTTGCGCGCACGCTTCCGGGAGTGGCCAATGCAAAGCAGTTGGTCACAGCGGAGACTTTCGCATCCTTTCCCTACATTGAGCACTACCGCGAGCAGAGGGACTTGTTCGCAGGCGCTGCCGCCGTAATGAACCCTGTTGAGTTCAACGTTGGCCTCGGAAGCCACACCGGGAAGCCCGAGCGCGTCTACGGGCAGCTTGTCTCGCCGGACTATTTTGCCGTCCTCGGCATGAACGCGCAGTGGGGGCGACTCCTCAGCGCCGATCTGGACAAAGCCAGCGCCGCCCCGGCGGTAGTCATCAGCGACCGCTACTGGCGCAGCCGCTTCAACGCAGATCCCGACGCAATCGGGCAAACGATTCACCTCAACGGCCAGCCCGCGACCATCGTCGGCATCACGCCGCGCAAATTCGATGGTGCTCTCACGCAGAATCCAGCCGAGCTTTTTGTCCCCACCACTGTGCCCGCCAGGCTAGCTCCGGAATTGGGCAACGGCGTTCTGCACGACGCCGGCGCAAAGCAGTTCGAAATGCTGTTGCGCCTCGCACCAGGCATCTCCATCGATACTGCTGAGTCGGCGTTGGATGGCATCACCCGCCGTCTCGACAAAGATGATCCTTTCGCGCCGCCGCAGCGGGACAAGGCGAAGAGAGTCGTTCTGCTCAGCGCAAGCACACGTTCGCCAATCCCACGCGAGCTTCGTCCTAGAGTCCTGGGATTTTTCTGTGCGCTCATGGTGATCATCGCTGCCATCGCGTGCCTCAACCTGGCCACCATGGTCCTGGCTCGGACCGCCGGTCGCCGCAAGGAGCTGGCCATTCGCCTCGCTGTCGGAGCCAGCCGATTCCGCCTCATCCGCCAGATGATCACCGAAGGGATCTTGCTTTCGCTGCTCGGGGGCGTCGGGGGATTCGCGATGGCGTATGGTCTGTGGGTGATGAGGGCTCATACGCGGCTACCCGCCGGCTCGCCGGTCAGCGCAGACACGGCCCTCGATTGGCATGCGGCGATCTTCGCGGGGGTGCTGGCCGTCCTGTGCGGCATCGGCTTCAGTACTCTCCCCGCTTTGCAAGGGACAAAAACCGACGTCGCCCCGGCACTCAAGGATGGTGCGGCGCTGCAGTTGTCAGGGTACCGGCGCTTTGGCCTGCGCAATGTAGCCATGGGCGCGCAGGTGGCCGGCTCGCTGCTGCTCCTGCTCGTCACGGGATTTCTGGTCCTCGGTATCCTGAACGGTAACAACATCCAGACGCACTTTGACCAAAAGACCATGGCCTTCCTGTTCGTCGATCCGGTGCGGGACGGCTATACCCCGGACAGATCACAGGCTTTCTTTGCGAAGCTGCCTGAGCGGTTGAGAAGCGCACCCGCGGTGACCAGTTTCGCGCTCGCCGCACAGCCGCCCTATCTGCCGGGCGACGATCCGGATTTTCATCTTGCGATTGTCGATCCGCACGCATCATCGCGAGTGGAGAAGGATGTGGTTAAAGAGACCGTCGGAGTGGGTTATTTTGCCATCCTGAATGAGCCCATTCTGGCCGGTCGCGAATTCGGGGAGAATGATCAGCGCGTTGATGCAGAAGCAGTCGTTGCCCCCAGGGCTGTCGTTGCAACGTCGTCTCTGGTGCTCAATGAAAAAGCTGCATACACGTTGTTTGGTAAAGACAACCCCATCGGCAAGCACCTTCGCGGTGACCGGCGCGAGTACGAAGTGGTTGGCCTGGTCCCGAATATGAAAGATGGGAGCGGCCAGACCCAGGCCATCGCCTATCTTCCCCTCACCTGGCGCGATTTTTCCCTCCCCCCACGCGGAGGGATCACGATTATTGCCCGCGGTTATTCGGCTGAGGATGCTATCGGAGGGGTACGAAGCGTAGTGGCTTCGATGGATTCGAATTTAGCTCTCTTCAACGTGCAGACGCTGAGCGAGTACCTGGAACTGATACGCGCCGCGATGCGTTCTGCTCTGCGTATGTTCGGCGGCATTGGTATCTTCGGCCTGGTGCTGTCAGCAATTGGACTGGCCGGAGTGACCGGATGCGCGGTGGCACAGCGACGCAAGGAGATTGGCATCCGCATGGCACTGGGCGCGCGCAAATCGCAAGTGCTGGCACTGGTGCTCCGCGAGGGCGCGACACTGATCGCCGGAGGAACCGCGATTGGATTCCTGGGCGCGGTCGCGCTGGCCAAAGTGCTTTCAGCAATGGCCTCTGCCTTTAGCGATGCCTTCACGGTCGGTATCGGCGATCCACGTCTGCTGATCGGCGCGCCGCTCCTCCTCGTCGCACTTGCACTGCTCTCGTGCTACATTCCTGCGCGCCGAGCCGCGAAGATCGATCCGCTCCAGGCGTTGCGACAGGAGTAAACCCCATGCGTGTACGCTTGCGAATCCCGTAGAGTTTTGTGTCGCGCCTGGCGCGACAAGCACGATTGATCGCATTTCCACAAATGAAAGCGACGATTGGATTCGAGGACAGAGCTGACGTAGATGGGTCGCAGGGGACATCTTTTCCTGCGACCAAACTAGTCGGCAGCCATTGAAGTCGGTACAAGAATACGCGCCAGCGTCCGCCGCCCGGACGACTTCGTTCAAACCGTCTGCTCGGACATGTGACTCAGAGGCCTGTCGCGGGCTTGCGCTCAACCTTGTGCATGATAAAGGACGCTATCGGATGTTGGCATCTCTACCATGTCGAAGGGCGATCCTCGATGATCTGACTTAAGAAAGTGTTACACGGATGGCAATTGTCTATTAAGCTATTTAGTTTCAATTATATGGCGGAGAGGGTGAGATTCGAACTCACGTTAGAGTTTCCCCTAAACACGCTTTCCAAGCGTGCGCCTTCAGCCACTCGGCCACCTCTCCAAGGCGCGGATTCCTTCTTGAATCTACCATAGCGAGCTTGGTGCACCATGACGCTAAAGGGTAATGAACACAGAGCACGGTGCTCAGGTTGGCGAAATGAAAGCGTTTACTTTCCTGGCTGCGGTCATTTATAGTGGCGCGTTGCTCGTCCTTGGGTCGTGCTTCTGCCCCTACACTCACGCGCACTGAATTGAGGATTAATATGCCTTGGATCTCCCGACGTGACCTGCTCTCTTCCGGCCTGGCTTTTTCGGCTGCTTCGCTTGTTTCCCGCACGGCATGGGCACGCACCGAAGAAATGATGGCCGGTGCTCCCGCAGCTCAGGCGGCGGTGGCGCCGCGCGAGCACCTGCTGTTCGACTTCGGCTGGAAGTTCACATTTGGGCATGGGAGTGATCCTCTACGCGATCTGAACTTCGGATTCGATCAAGGCGACTTTGCCAAGACTGGCGACTTCGAATTTGCCAAAGCGAAGTTCGACGACTCAAAGTGGCGCACGCTGAATTTGCCTCACGATTGGGCTGTCGAGCTGCCGTTTGTGCACGACGACCAGCAGATGTCGCATGGCTACAAGCCGCTGGGACGGCGGTATCCAGAGACGAGCGTGGGCTGGTATCGGCGCGCGTTCGAAGTGCCGGCAAGCGACGCGGGCCGACGTGTGTCGGTGGAGTTCGACGGGGCGTTTCGCGACATGATCGTCTTTGTGAACGGCTGCTTTGTGGGCCGCAACAACAATGGCTACGCGCCCTTCGAGTTCGACATCACGGATTTTCTGGAGCTGGGAAAGACCAACTACATCGTGGCGCGTGTGGATGCAAGCTTTGGCGATGGATGGTTCTACGAGGGAGCGGGGATTTATCGCCATGTGTGGCTGAAGAAGACCGATGCCCTGCATCTGGGCAAGTGGGAGAGCACGGTGCGCACCGAGGTGAACGGGACGACCGCGACGCTGGCACTGGGCACCGTAGTGGTGAACGAGGGCAAGCAGGCCGAGAACGCCAGCCTGAGCTGGAAGATTGTGGACGCGAGCGGAAAGATTGTCGCGACGGCAGATGCGCCGGCGCAGTCGGTCCCCGTCGATGTTCCGGTTGCGTTTTCGGCAATGGCCCGCCTCGAGAACGCCGCGTTGTGGTCCATGGGCGAGCCAAACCTCTACTCGGCAATTGTGACAGTGTCGACAGGCGCGACGGCGCGCGACGCCGAGCGCGTGAGCTTCGGTGTGCGGACAGCGGAGTTCACAGCGGACAAGGGATTCTTCCTTAACGGCAAGCCGATGAAGATTCAGGGAACCTGCAATCACCAGGATCATGCCGGCGTAGGCGCAGCGCTGCCCGATAGGCTGCAGGCGTATCGCATCGGCGTGTTGCAGGCCATGGGATGCAACTCGGTGCGCACCTCGCATAACATGCCGACGCCGGAGTGGGTGGCAGCGTGTGATCGGCTGGGCTTGACGATGATGTGCGAGACGCGGCAAATGAGTTCCAATCCTGAGGGGCTGGCGCAGCTGGAGACCATTGTGAAGCGCTATCGCAACTCGCCATCGATCATCCTCTGGTCCATCGGGAACGAAGAGTTCACGCTGCAAAATGAAGAAGCAGAAGAAGGCGCGAAGATTGCGACGACGATGGCACGACGTTGCCACGAACTCGATCCGACGCGCGTCGTGTCTGCGGCCGTGAACGGGAACAACGAGAAGGGCGTCTCTGCCGGACTGGACATCATCGGGTTCAACTACAACCTGAAGATGCCGGATGGGTACCATCAAAAGAATCCAACAAAGAAAATCTATGGTTCGGAGACGTCGAGCGCGATCTCAACGCGCGGAGTCTACGCTAGCGATCCACTGCGTAACACGGTGAACTCGTATGACGGTGTCGTGCCGTGGGGAGAGACTCCGGAGGAGTGGTGGACCTTCTATGGCACGCGCGAGTGGGAGGCGGGCGGCTACGCGTGGACAGGCTTCGACTATCGCGGCGAACCGACACCCTATGGGTGGCCTTCGATCAACTCGCAGTTTGGGATCGTCGACATGTGTGGGTTCCCCAAAGACTACTTCTTCTACTACAAGGCGTGGTGGGGCAAAGAGCCGTCGCTGCATGTGTTTCCGCACTGGAACTTCGAAGGCCGCGAGGGCGAAGAGATTGCAGTGTGGGTGTACTCCAACCTCGACGAGGTCGAACTGTTTTTGAACGGCACGAGCCTGGGCAGCCAGAAGGTGCCGCACCTAGGGCACGTGCAATGGAAGGTCAAGTATCAGCCCGGTGCGATCGAAGCGCGCGCATCGAAGGATGGCAAGGTTGTTTTGACAGAGAAGCGCGAGACGACTGGGCCTGCAGTCGCCATCCGGATCACGGCCGACCGCACCGAGATTGATGCCGATGGCGAGGATGTGGCGATCTTGAAGGTCGAAGTGCTGGACAAGGAAGGACGGCCTGTCCCGACGGCGAACAATCTGATTGGCTTCAAGATCTCGGGCGAGGGAGCTCTGATTGGCGTGGGAAATGGCGATCCAAACTGCCAGGAGAGCGACAAGAAGCCGAAGCGCTCGCTCTTTAACGGGCTGGCACAGGTGATCGTGCAAACGACGAAGAGGCCCGGCGAAATTCGCATCGAAGCGGTGAAGGAAGGCTGGGATGGACCGGAGCTGACACCGGCGAAAATTACGATCGCAACGAAGCGCGTGGAGCTGAGGCCGTCGGTGCGAGTGCCATACGAACGCGGGTAGTTTGCCGATTGTGAACGCAGCGTATCAGCTCGGCGCGAGGATATCATTGCCCTCATGAGCAAAAGGATTCGTTGGGGCGTCTTAAGCACTGCGTCGATCGGTGTGCGCAAAGTTCTGCCTGCGATGCAGCAGGGGCGATACAGCGAGGTTGTGGCCATCGCGTCTCGGGATCTGAAGAAAGGCCGCGAGACTGCGGCACAGCTTGGAATTGCGAAAGCCTATGGGTCGTACGAGGAATTGATCGCCGATCCGAGTGTGGAGGCGATCTACAATCCACTGCCCAACCAACTGCATGTGCCCTGGACCATTAAGGCGGCCGAAGCCGGGAAGCATGTGCTCTGCGAAAAGCCGATCAGCCTGACCGTCGCTGAGGCTGAGTCGCTGCTGGCCGTGCGCGAGCGGACCAAGGTCAAGATCGGCGAAGCCTTCATGATTCGCAGTCATCCGCAGTGGCTGCGGGCGAAAGCGCTGATTGATGCGGGCCGCATCGGACCATTGCGCGCGGTGATGGGCTCGTTCAGCTACTTCAATGTCGACCCGCAGAACATTCGCAATCATGTGGAATCGGGCGGCGGCGCGCTCTACGACATCGGCTGCTATTGCATTCAGTCCGCGCGTTATGGGTTCGGGGCTGAGCCGAAGCGAGTGGTCGGGTGTATCGACCGCGATCCGGCGATGGGTACCGACCGGCTGACGTCGGCGATGCTCGAGTTTGGGGGCGGCGGGCAGGCGATTTTCAATTGCAGCACGCAACTGGTGCCGTATCAAAGAGTGCACTTCTTCGGGACGAAGGGACGGATCGAGATCGAGATTCCATTCAACGCACCGAACGACCGGCCGACCCGCATCTTTGTCGACGGGGGCGATCTGTTCGGCGCCGACCGAGTGACTGAAGAGTTTCCGGTCTGCGACCAGTACACGCTGCAGGGCGATCAGTTCTCGAAAGCAATTCTGGACGGCGGCGAAGTGCCGGTGCCGCTCGAAGAGGCGATCCGTAATATGAAAGTGATCGAGGCCATTTTCCAGTCGGCGGAGACGGAGAAGTGGGTCACATTGGCGTAGATCTACTGTTGCGTTCTCTCCGAGAGATCCGCAGATCAATGCTGCATGGTGTAGTCGCTGTTGGCGGCGTGTGCACCAGCCTGCGCCGGCGTGGGCAATTGGCTGTGGTCCCACCCTCCGCCGAGTGCCTGCACAAGCTGCACGGCTGAAAGCATCTCCTCCACGTGAAGCGTATTCAGTGTGACCTGGTTACCGAGCAGAGTGGTCTGCGCTGTGACGACATCGACGTAGGGATCGACGCCGGAGTGATAACGTTCCAGCTCCAGGTCGAGGAACTCCTGCGAGTCTTTGACCGCATCCTGTTGCTCCAGAATCTGCTGCGAGTAGACACGTGTGGCGGCCATAGAGTCCTCAACCTGCTGGAAAGCGGTGAGGACGGTCTGCCGGTAAGTGGCCAGGTCGCCGTTATAGACAGCCTCGTACTGATGTAGTTCGGCGCGAAACAATCCGCCGTCGAAGATGGTCTGTGCGGCGGAGGGGCCAATGGACCAGAACCGGCTGGGCCAATCGAACAAGTGCTTCAGCAGGGAACTTTGGAATCCCCCGGTGGCTGAGATCGTGACTTGCGGGAAGAATGCACCGTAGCCGATGCCAATGGTGGCGTTGGCGGCGGCCAGTGTGCGTTCGGCGGCGGCCACGTCGGGCCGGCGCTCGGCCAACTGCGAGGGCACGCCGGCAGGAATTGCCGGCGGCGTATAGATCATCGGCCTCACCGGGATAGAAAAGTCGCTGGCGACCTTGCCCAGCAACATGGCGATGGCGTGCTCATATTGAGCGCGTGACAGGGCGACGTTGGTTGCGGTAGACTGCGCGGATTTGAGCGTGGTCTTCGCTTCGACGACTGAGATGTAGTCGCCGACGCCTGCGTCGTAAGATCCCTGCGCCGAGTCGAGTGCCTTCTGGTCTGCGGCGACAGTGTCGTTCAGGATTTTCTGCAGCATGTCCTGGCCGCGGATTTCAAAGTAATATTCGGCGAGGCTTGCCTGCTCGGTCAGCTTTTCGAGCTCGAGATCGGCTGCGCTTGCTTGTGCCGTGAACTGGGCCTCGCGCACTTCGTTGCGAATCTTGCCGAAGAAATCGGGAGTCCAACTGACGTCAATGGGGGCCGACCAAATCGTCGATGCCTGTCCGGTATTGGCAGTCGCCGAGTTATGCAGGTTTCCGGAGGATTTCGAGCGGCTCCAGGCGGGGTTGGCGGTGACGGTCGGCCAATATTGCGCGCGGGCCTCAGAAATCACCGCACGGGCGGCCATGTAGTTCTGGAACGACACTTTGATGTTCTGGTTGTTGATATTCAGCTGAGATTCGAGGTCGTTTAGCTCAGGCTCGTTGAAAACCTCCCACCAGTTGCCGCGGATCATCGCGTCCTGTGGGCTGGCAACCTTCCAACCGTCAGCGTCCTGAAAATTGAGTATGCTTTCTTTGTAGTTGGACGCAGTGACTGCGGGCGGCGTCGGCGCCTGATAGCGCGGTCCTACGCGGCAGCCTGTCATCAGAGCCGGCAGGGCGAGTCCAGTAATCCATGCTGCTGATCTTTGTTTGAACATAATCACATTCTTTCTCGCATCAGCTCGTTGCGCTGGCAGTCTCCGAAGGAGCGATATCGCGGGACCTGCCCAGCGCGCGGAGGCGCAGGCGATCCATCATGAGGTAGACGACGGGAGTCGTGTAGAGGGTCAGCACCTGGCTTAGCAACAACCCACCGACGATCGTGATGCCCAGGGGCCGGCGCAACTCTGAGCCGGTGCCAGAGCCAAAGGCCAGAGGCAGTGCGCCGAAGATGGCCGCCATGGTCGTCATCAGGATGGGCCGGAAGCGCAGCATGCAGGCTTCGAAGATGGCGTCGTGCGTGTTCTTGCCCTGATGGCGCTCGGCCATCAACGCAAAGTCGATCATCATGATCGCATTCTTTTTCACGATGCCGATCAGAAGGATGATGCCAATAATCGAAATGACGTTGAGGTCGATCTGAAAAAGCATGAGCGCAAGCATGGCGCCAACACTGGCCGAAGGCAGCGTGGAGATGATCGTCAGTGGATGGATCAGGCTCTCGTACAAGATTCCGAGGACGATGAAGACGGCGAGCAGGGCCGTAATCACAAGATACTTTTCGGATGCGAGCGAATCCTGATAGGCCTGGGCTGTGCCGGCGAAGAAGCCGTGGATCGTCGAAGGCATGCCGAGGCTTGTTTCCATCTTGGAAACCTCAAGCGTGGCATCGCTCAGCGACATGCCGTTGGCCAGATTGAACGAAACGGTGACGGAAGGGAAGAGGCCGGTGTGATTGACCTGCAAGGGCGTCGTGCCCGTCTTCGCCTTCATCACGCTGAATAACGGCGAAACCGTGTTGAGGCCCGCGGTGCTTGTATTGCCACTCGACGGCTTGAAGTAGATGTTGTTCAGCTGCGTTGGCGTCTGCCAGTATTGAGGCGCAACTTCCATCACCACGTAATACTGATTCAGCTGCGTGTAGATGACGGAGACCTCGGACTGACCAAATGCCGAGTAGAGCGATTGGTCGAGGGATTGCGCAGTCTGGCCAAGCCGCGCGGCGGTAACACGGTCGTAAGTGAGCAGCTCCTGCAGGCCACCGTTTTGCTGATCGGTATTTACGTCGAGCAGCCCTGGAAGCTTCTTCATGTTCTCAAGCAGGATCGGTCCCCAGTGAAAAAGGTCGGCGACATTGTCGGCCTGGACTGTGTACTGATAGAGAGCCGCACTATTGCGTCCGCCGATGCGCAGATCCTGCGCAGGCTGCATGAAGGCAGAAGCAATTGGAAGGCGATTGATCTTGGGGCGCAAGCGGTTGATCACATCCATCGCGGAGACCTTGCGTCCTTCGCCGAGGGGCTTCAGGGCAATGAAGATGAACCCGCCGTTGCTTGAGCCCATACCGCCGGTGTATGCATTCACGTGGTCGATGGCTGGATCGGCCTTGATGACGCCGACCAGCGTCTTCATGGAGAAGTTCATGAACGGAAAGGAGGCGTCCTGCGGACCCTGGACCATGCCTATCATGGCTCCTGTGTCCTGCTGCGGGAAGAAGCCTTTGGGAATACGCACCATCACGACAACATTCAACGCAATGGTGAGGAGAAGAACGATGAGAATCAGACCGGGATTGTCGAGTGCCCAGGAAAGAGAGTAACGGTAGCTCCCGATCAGTACGTTGAAGCCTCGTTCGCTGGTGCGATAGAGCCAGTTGTGTCTCTCGCCTTCCTGGTGGGATTTGAGCAGGTGCGCGCACATCATCGGCGTGGTGGTCAGCGAGATCACCATTGAAACCACGATGGCGGTGGACAGGGTAACCGCAAACTCGCGAAAGAGGCGGCCGACGATACCACCCATCATGAGGATGGGGATGAAGACGGAGATCAACGACATGCTGATAGAGAAGACGGTGAACCCGATCTCCTTTGCACCCTGCAAGGCCGCAGCAAAAACCTCCATGCCGGCCTCGAGGTGGCGCGTGATGTTCTCCATGACCACAATCGCGTCGTCGACCACAAATCCGGTCGCGATGGTGAGCGCCATCAGCGAGAGATTGTCGAGGCTGTAGTCGAGGAGGTACATCACTGCGAATGTACCGATCAGCGAGACCGGCACAGCGACGCTGGGAATCAGCGTGGCGCGGGGACTGCGCAGGAAGAGGAAGACGACCAGAACGACGAGGATGATGGAGCCGATGAGGGTCCGCTCGACGTTCTGGACCGACGCGCGGATGGTCGTGGTACGGTCGAGCACAACAATGGTTTTGATGCCTTTGGGTAAAACGGCTTCGAGAAAAGGCAATTGGGCCTTAACGCGGTCGACGGTCTGGATGATGTTGGCGCCCGGCTGACGGAAGATGATGATGAAGACGGCGCGCGTTCCATCCAGATAACCGGCGGTACGAATATTCTGCGTGGAGTCGACGACATCGGCAACATCCGAAAGCCGGATCGCGGAGCCGTTGTGGTAGCCGACGATGAGCGGCTTGTATTCGTCAGCCATCGAAATCTGATCGTTGGTAATGATATCGGCGCTCACCGATCCGTCGATGATCTGGCCGCGCGGTTCATGCGAGTTCTGAAGGCTGAGAACCGATTGAACGTTGCTCAGCGTCATGCCGAAGCTTTCCAGCTTTTTGGGATCGACCTCGACGCGCACGGAGGGTGTTGCGCCTCCACCGACATTGACCTGGCCTACTCCCTGGATCTGGGAGAGCTTCTGCTCGAGAACGGTAGAAGCAAGATCGTAGACCTTCGTGACGTCGTACTTGTCCGAGGTCAGGCCCACAATCATGATGGGCGAGTCAGCAGGATTGACCTTGCGATAAGAGGGATTCGACGGAAGGTTGATCGGCAGATAGGTGCGCGCTGCGTTGATCGCGGCCTGGACGTCTCGCGCTGCGCCATCGATGTTCCGGCTGAGGTCGAACTGGAGCGTGACGCCCGTCGTACCGAGTGAGCTCGATGAGGTCATCTCGGTGATGCCTGCGATGTGGCTGAACTGCCGCTCCAGCGGCGTGGCCACCGATGCCGCCATGATCTGCGCGCTCGCGCCGGGCAGGCCGGCATTGACGCTGATCGTGGGGAAATCCACCTGCGGCAACGGAGAGACCGGGAGAACAAGAAAGGCGACCGCGCCAGCCATCGCCACGGCAATGGTGAGTAAGGTGGTGCCGACTGGCCGCCGGATGAATGGAGAAGAGAGACTCATGCGGGTTCGGCAGTTGCCTCCTGCTCCCTTCTGCTAGAAGGCCGGTGGCCTGTCACCTTTTGAGCGATGCGATCAAAGAAGACGTAGATCACCGGTGTCGTGTAGAGAGTGAGGATCTGGCTGAGCAGAAGTCCGCCCACCATGGAGATGCCGAGAGGATGGCGCAACTCCGAGCCGAGCCCAGTGCCGACAGCGAGCGGAATGCCGCCGAGCAGCGCAGCCATCGTCGTCATCATGATGGGCCGGAAACGAAGCAAGCTGGCTTCGTAGATCGCCTCGGTCGAAGACAGGCCGCGCTCGCGTTCGGCCTCCAGGGCAAAGTCAACGATCATAATGCCGTTCTTTTTCACAATGCCGATCAACAGGATGATGCCGATGATGGCGACCACCGAAAGATCCTGGCGGCACACAATCAGCGCGAGCAGCGCTCCCACGCCCGCCGATGGCAGAGTGGAGAGAATCGTGATCGGGTGGATGAAGCTCTCATAGAGGACGCCCAGAACGATGTACACAGTGACGAGTGCGGCAAGGATCAGGAGTGCTTCGTTGGAGAGCGAGTTTTTGAACGAAGCCGCTGTTCCCTGGAAGTCCGCTTGCAGACTCGCCGGGAAGTGAAGATCCGCCGCAACTTTGTCGATGTCTGCAATGGCAGTGCCAAGCGAAGCGTTGGGTGCGAGGTTGAAAGAGACGGTCACGGAAGGGAACTGGCCCTGATGGTTGATCGACAGCGCTTCGGTGATCGGCGATGCTTTGGTGAAGGCACTGATAGGAATCGCATTGGCGCTGACGGCCGACGTACTGGCGTTCGGCGTGGTGCCTGCAAATGTCCCGCCGTTCTGCGACGAATTGCCCGAAGCTGACACAACGCCTCGTGCGGATGCAGGTGCCGAGAGTACCGCCGAAGACGGCGTGTATTTGGTGGATGTCGTCAGCGCGTTGGAGCCGGCCGATGCCGATGCGGACGAGGAGAACGATGTGACCGCGCCTGCTCCGCTGGCGCCTGAAGATGCGTTGGATTGGATGTACAAACTGTTAAGTTTGGACGGATCGCGTTGCCACTCGGGATCCGCCTCGAGAACAAGGTGATATTGATTCGTTTGCGTGTAGAGTGTGTTGATCTCGCGCTGCCCGAAAGCGTCATAGAGCGTGTTATCGATTGTGGTGGGTGCGACACCCAGGCGCGATGCGGTGACACGGTCGATCACCAGAGAAATCGCGCGCGCGCCCATTTGCTGATCGGTGGCGACGTCTTCCAACTCTGGCAGCTTCTTGATTTCAGCAACGAATCGATTGGTCCACTGGTTGAGAGTTTCGGTGTCTGGAGCTTCGAGGGTGTACTGGTACTGAGTGCGGCTCACGCGATCGTCCACCGTGATGTCCTGCACCGGCTGCATATAAAGACGAATCCCCGAGACCTGCTGCAGGTTGCCTTGCAACCGGCGAATTACGTCGGAAGCGCTTATGTGGCGCTCGTCGATGGGCTTCAGGTTGATGGAGATGCGTCCGCTGTTGAGTGTCGTGTTCACACCGTCGGCTCCGATAAACGACGAGAGGCTTTCAACGGCGGGGTCCTGTAGGATGATGCGGGCCAGAGCCTGCTGACGGCTGGCCATGTCGTCGTAAGAGATCGATTGCGAGGCCTGCGAGATGCCCTGAATCACGCCGGTATCCTGCACAGGGAAGAAGCCCTTGGGAATCCATATATAGAGAAGAACGGTGAGAACGAGGGTCGCCAGTGCGACCAGCAATGTGAGGGTCTGGAAGCGTAGAACGACCTTCAGCGTGCGGCCGTAAAAGGCAATCATGCTCTTAAACATTTTTTCCGAAGCGTGATAAAAGCGCGTCTGTTCTTCGTCCGGGGTATGACGCAGGATGCGCGAGCACATCATCGGTGTGAGCGTCAGCGAGACCACGGCCGAGATGATAATCGTAACCGCGAGCGTGACGGCGAACTCGCGGAAGAGACGGCCGACCACATCGCCCATGAAGAGCAGGGGAATGAGCACTGCAATCAGAGAAACAGTCAGCGAAACGATGGTGAACCCGATCTGTCCTGAGCCCTTCAACGCCGCCTCGAGGGGGGCCATCCCCTCTTCCAGGTACCGCGCGATGTTCTCGATCATCACGATCGCATCGTCGACCACGAACCCGGTGGAGATGGTGAGCGCCATGAGCGAGAGATTGTCGAGGCTGTAGCCCAGCATGTACATTGCCGCGAAGGTGCCGACCAGCGAGAGCGGCACGGCCACGCTGGGAATGATGGTGGCGCGCAGACTGCGAAGAAAAAGGAAGATGACCATGACGACGAGTGCAATGGTGAGCATCAGCTCAAACTCGACGTCGTCTACCGACGATTGAATGCTGGTGGTCATGTCGGTCATCGTCGTCACCTGCATCGAGGCGGGTAGATTGGCTTCGAGCTGCGGAAGAATGGCGCGAATCCGCTTGACGACGGTGATAGTGTTGGCGCCGGGCTGGCGCTGGATATTGAGGATGACCGCGGGCGTCTGATTCATCCAGGCGGCCTGGCGCGTGTTCTCGACGCCGTTCACGACCTTGGCGACGTCCTTTACGAAAACGGGCGCTCCGTTGCTATACGAGATGACGACGTTCTTATAGTCGTTGGCGTCGGTGATCTGGTCATTGGCGTCGATCTGGTAGTCCTGACGCGGGCCGTCGAAGTTGCCCTTGGCCGAGTTCACGCTGGCTTGCGTCAGAGCACTGCGAACGTCTTCTAGGTTGAGTCCGTAGGAAGACAGCTGAAGCGGATTGACCTGAATACGCACCGCCGGCTTTTGTCCGCCACTGATGCTGACCAGGCCGACGCCGCTCAGCTGAGATATGCGCGGCGCAAGACGCGTGTCCACCAGATCCTCCACCTGCGAAAGAGGCATGGTGGTCGAGGAGATGGCGAGGGTGAGAACCGGTGCATCCGCCGGGTTGGTCTTGTTGTAGACCGGCGGTGTCGGCAAGTCGGAAGGCAGGAAGCTCTGTCCGCCATTGATGGCCGACTGGACTTCCTCTTCGGCCACGTCGAGGCTCAGCGAGAGAGCGAACTGCAACACGATGACCGAGACGCCGCCTGCGCTGGTCGAGGTCATCTGGCTC
The DNA here is from genome assembly GCA_964585715.1 of uncultured Occallatibacter sp. GTDB lineage: Bacteria > Acidobacteriota > Terriglobia > Terriglobales > Acidobacteriaceae > Telmatobacter. Next base: position 18,542 of record CAZPEZ010000054.1, on the reverse strand, counting down.
AGGCCCTGCATCTGGCCGAACTGCCGCTCAAGCGGCGCCGTCACCGTGGTGGCTACGATGTCGGGGCTGGCGCCGGGATAAAACGTCAGTACCTGGATGGTCGGGTAGTCGACTTCGGGTAGAGCCGAGATCGGCAGCTGCGTGAAGGCGACGATTCCGACCAGTAGAATAGCCGCCATCAGCAGCGAGGTTGCAACCGGCCGCAAAATGAATTGGCGCGATGGATTCATGGAACATCGCTCTCCGCGGCATCGGAGGAAGAGGGCAGCTTTACCTTGGAGACCGAGATCTGCGATCCGTTCTGCAGCTTCTCAAAGCTGCTGTTGGCCACCAGGTCTCCGGCTTTGATTCCCTGGACCGCAGTGTTGCCGTTGTCCGAGATACCGGCCTTCACCGTCTGCATTGTCGCCTTGTCGTTGGCGATCAGGTAGACGAAATCCTTGGTTCCGTTGTGCTGAATCGCGGAGGAAGGAATCAGAGTCTGATTGGTCAGCGTGTTGACCAGCAGGCGCGCATTCACAAACTGGTTGGCAAAAAGGATGCCGTCGCGGTTGTCGAACTCGGCGCGCAACTTGACTGTGCCCGAAGTGGTATCGATCTGGTTGTCGATCGTAGTCAGCTTGCCGGTGGCCAATAGTCTCTGCTGGGTGCGATCGTAGACCTGCACTTGCAGCGGAGTGCCCTTCGAGTGCTTCAGAATTTGAGGAAGGCTGTCTTCTCCGATGGTGAAGATAACGGTGGTCGGCTGCATTTGCGTGACAACCACGAGGGTTGTCGAAGAGTTGGCCGTGACCAGGTTGCCAGGATCGACCAGCCGGATACCGACGCGTCCCGGGATGGGCGAGACGATGTGGCAGTAGCTCACCTGAACCTGGTCATACTGGACTGTGCCTTCATCGTTCTTGACGGTGCCCTGATCCTGGAGGACGACCTTCTCCTGGTCTTCGAGGGTCTGTCGCGGAATAGCGTTCTTTGCCCACGCCTGCTTGTAGCGTTCGAGGTCCATTTGCGCCTCGGCGAGCAAATTCTGGTCGCGCTCGAGAATGCCCTGCGCCTGTGCCAGCTGTGCCTCGTAGGGGCGCGCATCAATGTCGATGAGCGGATCGCCCTTCTTGACGTACTGGCCTTCGCGATAGTGCACCGCGTTGATCACGCCCGTGACTTGAGCGGTGATGGCATCTGTGTAGACTGGCGTCACCGTGCCAATTGCATCAAGGTAAACCCCAATGCTCCCGGATTGCGCGGTGGCCGGTGTTACCGGCACTGGTCCCATCATCATGCCGCGCCGGCCGCCGCCGCCTGTGGCGGCCGCTTGTGTTTTGCTGTGCTGGCTGATGGCCCAATAGAACAGGAAGCCAAACAGAACCAGAACAACGACCCACACCCAGCGATGGCGGCGGCGCACTTCGGGTCGGGAGGAATCCTGGGCAGGTTCTCTGGAGGGAGAAGTTTGCGAAGCGAAAGGTTGTTGGTCCATCGTCTCTCTTTTTTCTGAACTTCAGTTTGTGGTTCTGAAATCGGCGCAAAAACGACTCGCTGAACTCCGCATGATCCAACCTACAGCCTCAGTGGCGGGGCCCTCAAGGGAATAGGCCTGCCGGCAGGTGCGTCCCTCCGAAAGGCGGCTCAAGGGCTAAAAGCGTCTGCGCGTGACTGCAAAAGGCGGCAAACCCGAAAAGAACACGTTATACAGGACGAAAGACCGAAGCAAATAGCCGCACGGTCGCCTACCGGTGGGGCGTTTCAGGCCGAGTTGCACTTGTGACCGGAGGCGCGCTCAGGTTGGTATGTTGTTCGAGCGGGCTCGAAATGCCGGGAAACAGCGCGGATTGGTCGGACGACTGTAAACGGGCTAAGTTGAGGATGGTGACCCCGGAGAGATTCGAACTCCCGACCTGTGGTTTAGGAAACCATCGCTCTATCCACCTGAGCTACGGGGCCGTCCCTTGTAACGCCAACTCCAGAGTTAGTTTATCGCGACTCTGCCTGGCAAACCAATCGAGTCCGTTACCCCGGGGTCTCGCTTAACCTTCAGAATCCAAGAATCCACCTCGGCAAACGTCTGTGACCGCATGAGAGCCCAAATTCGGCGGAATGTGTGCTTGCGGATGACGTTCGAGCCTGTCGTGCTACAACAGTGCAATACGCGGGCGTGCCCAAACGATATAGAGACAGAATGCGATGAAGCTGTTGGTGAAGTTCAACTTGATCCTCCTGGCTATCTTCGGCGCCTGCGGGCTCGCGATAGCGTTCTTGGCCCACGGCTATCTGATCGACAGCGCACGGGAAGAGGTTGAGGGTCAGGAGAGACTCATGATGGCGGGCGCGGCGGCGGTGCGCGACTACACTGCCACCGATATCTCGCCTCTTCTCGAGCAGAATCCTCGCCACCGGGTGCACTTCCTGGCCGAAACCGTTCCTTTCTACGGCGCGACAACAACCTTCGCCAGGCTGCGTCGCGAGTACCCAGACTACAGCTATAGAGAGACCGCGCTAAACCCGACCAACCCGGAAGATCGTGCCTCAAGCTGGCAGGTCGACATCATCGACTGGCTGCGCGACCACCCCGATCAGTCGGAGCGAACTGGAGAGCGTGACACGCCGATGGGCCCGGCGCTCTTTCTGGCGCGACCGATCCATGCCACAAAAGAATGCCTGGAGTGCCACAGCTCCACGAGTGCGGCGCCTAAAGCGCTGATTGCTGTCTACGGATCGGCCAACGGCTTCGGCTGGAAGCTCAATGAAATTGTGGGTGCGCAGATTGTCAGTGTGCCCCTCTCCGTTCCGGTCGAGAAGGCCGAAGGTGCCTTTCATCGGCTCCTTCTCTTTCTTGGGCTGACGGTGCTGGCGACGATGGCTGCTCTGGATGCCGGTGTCTATTGGTTTGTGATCCGGCCTCTGCGCATCGTGTCGGACCGGGCGGACCGCGTAAGCCGCGGTGAAAAGAACGTGCCACCAGTGCAGATCGAGGGACGGGATGAGATCGCAACCGTGGCCACGTCCTTCAACCGCATGCACGTAAGCCTGGAGAAAGCTCTGCGCATGTTCGATCATGAGTGACCTGCGCTAGCGGCGGCAGGCCTTCAGGAAGCGGAGCCGCTCGTCTTGCGTCTCAATCTCCGTTGCGGCTGCGGAATATAGCTCCTCGGCCGTTGCGCTACGTTTCGCCGCTCGCTTCACAACGACTTCGGCGATTGGACCGATAAAGGCGGCAAGCTCGCGTGTGACGCGGTCCTTGATTGCCGGATCGATGGCCGAGGCGGGGGCCGCGACTGGGATCGACGGGGCTTGTGCGGCGGGAGGATAGGCGGCGGGCCCGCCAATATAAGGGCGGAGCGCGGTGAGCAACACCTGTACGTCGTACTTCCAGCGTGCATGAGTCAGCTCGACGGCGTTGCGAAAGGCAAGCTCCCGGAGGTCTTCGCTCAACTCTTCGGCCAGCGGCATCTTTGCTCCGCGCACCAAGACCGGCACGACAGGAATATCGCGGCGCAGCGCCGAGGCGAGCTCGATACGGACAAAGTCGTTGGGATCGTCGAGACGTCTCTGGCCGCAGACGTCTTGTGCGGAAAGCCACTCGCGGCCCATCACCGCCAGCAGTACGCTGCAGTCCGCAACACTCTGATCGATGGCCTTGCGAAAGTCGCGTCCCGGCTCGATTGCAGCCACATCCATGAAGACCGCATCGCTGCCAAGCTGCTTAGTCAGCTCGTCGAAGAGGCGACCCGCCTCACCTTCGGCATCGCTTCTGCGGTAGTTAATGAAGATGGCCCGCACTGAAATCCTCATGCGGCGCGCGATCAACCTACACGAGGCGGCGCCGGCGACACAATCGATCTGCAAATCGAGTCACTCCGCATCATACTGCAGCCAGTGGCGATCAGTTCAAGCGGCAAGGCACGCGGCATCAGGCCTCCTGGCGGTCCGGAGTCCAGACCTTCGCTAACCCTGCGCCAGCTTTTGCATCTCAATCACCGGAGCCACGCGGACCCCCAAGCGCTTCGCCACCCGCACAAAGTGTTCTGTTCCCCCCAGGCCATCTCCGGGCTTGCCGTCCCACAGAGCGAGCAAAGTTCTTGTGGGGGCCAGTGCGAGGGCCTCTTCGAGAATCCAAAGATTGGCTCGCTGCCAGATGTTGGTTGTCTCGCCCTCGATTAAGCCATCTCGTGCGCTGAGGACCTTCACATTCTGCGGGCCACGGCCGGCCAGCAGCTCGTAGAAGCGCCGCTCCCACCCAGGTCCGGCAGGGGTTACGGATTCCACGACAAACTCCCCCGGCGGCAGAGAGAGTAGGACTTGTGTCTCTATGCCCAGCTCTGCGCAGACTTCGTGAAAGAGCAAGTCGCCGCCACTCGCTCCTCCGGCGAGTCCAATCGTCGAGCCAGGGTGCAAACTGGCGCTCGATACGACAGCTTCGCGGATGGCGGCACGCGCACGCGTTTCAGCCTGCGCTGGGAACCGAGGCTCGCTGCGTCCAGGGCGATCGATCATATGCCCGGTAAAGATCAGAGCCAGGCCGAAGCTCCACCGCGCCGAAGATGTCTCCGTCATGGCGCACTCACTTCGCAGGGTAGAGAGAGAGGAACTGGCCCATCCGCTTTACCTCGTTTGCAAACTCAGGGTCGAGGTTCATGCGGGCAGTGTCCGATGTTCCGCCCTGGCCTAGCTTCTCCAACTCCGAACGCGCGTCTGCGAGTTTGCCGGCGATCCAGTGGGCGTGGGCTTTTTCGTAGGTGAATGCCATACGAAGCCGCTCGCGTTGGTCGTCCGGCAGGTTGGAAGCTTGAAGCTTGTCGATGGCGAGCTCGGCCAGGCTGAGCATACTGGTTGCGTTGCTCGTTTCGGCCAGACAGTCGAAGAGCAACTTGATCGCCTCGCCCCATCCGCGCCAGATGTGCTGCTCCTCAAAGAGGTTTGCGGACTCGACCGCGCGATCGATTGCCTCGTTGAAGCGGCGTCCCGAGAGGGCAATGCGCGCTGCCGTGTCGAGCGAGTAGGCGATCTGCAGCCTCCTGCCCCGGAAAGAATGAATTGCCATGGCGCGCTTGAGCAATTCGCTGGCCTTGTAGAGTCGGTCAGGCGAGGTGGCCAATAGGTCGGCCCAATCCCGCAGCAGCCGGCCGAGAGCACCATGCCAACGCGAGTCGTGCTGTTCCTTGGGGCATGCTTCCAGATTCTCGAGCGCCTGGGCATAGAGCCTTTCCGCCACGCCCGTCTTGCCTGCGCTCTTCAGCATATAGGCCAACTCAAGCCTGGCCCTTCCCGCTTCGCGTGCCGGAGCCTCCGTGCCAGGGTTCGTCATCACTTTGCGAAAGCAGTCTTCCTGGCAGTGCTGTTGCTGCAGGCTGGTGAGCTTGCCGTCAGGGTGATTCAGTAACCAGTCGGGCCGAGGGTTGGGAATCGAGCCGCGCCGGCTAATGAAATTCCCAATCAACAGCATCGACTCGGCTTGGCTTGAGATTCGTTTCAAAAATGCGACAGCACGGTCCGGATCTTCGAGCCGGGAAAAGGCATAGTACGCCGCGGAGAGCTCCTCGTCTGTGCAAGTCTGCGGCAATGCTTCGGCAGCGACACGCGCCTGGTCGAGGTCGCCTGAATCCACCAGCTCCATGAGCGTGGGTTGGGATTGAGGACCGTAGACCAGCAGAAATGTGAGAGACGTGCTGGGTTGGATCGTCTTCAGGAAAGCCAGATGCCGAGGCGCAGCATTCGTCCAGACGATCAGCGGCGATCCGTAGTGCTGGATGCGGTCGAAAAACCACGCCAGGCGCTCCGCCTCGTCCCCATTGGGACAACCGTCATACGGGAGGTTCAACTCGTCGAGGGTATCCGCGCCGAGCGGGTCGTCGCCTCCATCGATGCGAATGACATTGCCACGCCAAGGCTTGAAGACGGAAGCCGGCAGAGTTGCGATTACGGGCGCCGAGGGAGTGTCGAATCCATGGAACTCATTGACCGTTCCCTGCTGCAGCTCGGTGACCGCGATGCCTAGTTGGTTCCACAGATCGGCTACGGTAGGGGCCGAAGAGCCCGGCGTCTGTGGGGTGACGGGTGGGGGAGACTCGTCCAGCACCTCATCGAAACTCGGCGCACCTGTATCGTCCCCGGTGCCGATTGCGCTGGGAGCCGTGGACGGAGAAGCGTACGAGAAGGTTGGTGTGTGCGTGACCGGAGGGGCAGGAGCAGGCGGAGCATCTGCCGGGATGTCCATCTTCCAACCTGCCTTGGGAACGCGCGGTCCATTCAGCGGCAAGGCGCTGAGATCGAGCGGCGAACGCATGTAGATCGTCATCGACGCCCAGTTAGCGTTCGCAAACTCGTTGGCAAATTTCGCGCAACGAATGCGCACCAGCGCGCTCTCAGGATCGCGGCTAGCGGCCGGACCGAAGACATCGCGGTAAAACTCCTCGGAGATCGACTTGGCGTCGAGATTATGCAGTTCGGCAAGAAACGACAGCACGATCTCCGCGCCGCTGCGGTGCAGACTCAGCGCGGGCGATTCGCCCCACGAATTGATCGCGCCCGAGTAGCAGCTCCACAGTAGTGCCAGCTTCACGTCGCCGAAAGAGTGGGCAAGCGATTGCGAGAAGACGCCACCAACTTCGCTCAGGACAGCATTGCCGTGCTCTTCCAGGTGTAGAATTCCAGCGCCTTTTACCGGTATCCCGGCGTTGAACTCGCTGCTGGCGTCGCTTACTCGGATTTCAGGGGGCAGCCCCTGAAGCGAGCCGGCGGTCATCTGGTTCGTGTCCAGGCCGAGCACGGTCATGAGCTCAAGCACGTCGTCGGTCATTGCAGGCATGGCGGTGAAGCCGCTCCACGCCTGAACGACGGATAGATCTCCCGCTGCGAGAAAGTGGCCGGAGTCGTCGATCAGCGCGCCCCACGGCAACAGATGCAGCTCCGGCCGGGTTGTCTGAATTACCAGCCTCCGCGCCACGCCGTCGCTGCCGAGGAACTCCCGCAGTGCAGGGTTGAGCCCCACCAGCCCCTGATAGAGCTGCTGCCCGAGGCTGCGGATCGACGCCGCACCGCGATAGCCGCTGGCATCGTGGTTGACATTGCAGTCGCGCAGCTTCCGGATGAACTCGCGCCACTGCTCGTCATTGATCGGGGAGCGGAAGTTCTGGGCCGGATAAGTGGCGCCCTCCACCGTGAGGATCACGCCAAAGTCGCGTTCGGTCGCCAGCGGCAGGCTGCCTTCGGTCGCGCCGCTGAACAATTCGAACTGAACCACTGCTGTTCTTCGTTCAAGGTGCATGAGATCACGCCATCATACGCTATCCTGATCGCCGCGGGACAAAGCTGGATTTGGCGTCGCTCGTCTCCAGATTAATCCGTGAAGGGGTGTGAATTATCGTGTCGCCTGTGCCCAAAAAGAAGGACCCGAGCATTACTTTCCTGAACCGGTTCGGCTACAACGTAGTGAAGCTGCCGCGCACCGGCATCGAACCGATGGACGTAATCGGCCGCGATCAGGTGACGCAATGGCTTGGCTCGATCGCACGTGTGTGGACCACGACAGAGCCCGCTCCCCAGCCAGGTCCGCCACATCCCGCGGTTGCCGTCAACGGACAACGAACGGACGCTCTCGATCTCAGCATCGGCCTCAGCGTGCTCGCCAATGCACTCGCGGCCTTCGGCGCGTCGGTCCCTTCGCTCGACGTGGCCTACAAGAGCGCGCATTCGATCCAGTTCGCGTATACCGGGGTTACGTCGACCTCTGTTGCGCCTTTCGATGCCGGCAACTATCTGGCGAAGGGCACGCTCAGCAGCGAAAACCCGGTGGTACAGAACTATTTTCTCGACGGCAAGGCCACGGCGTATTTGATCGTCGAGGTCCTCAAGTCGAACTCGATTACGGTCACCGCTTCGGACTCGCATGGCGTCGGCGTGAGTGTCGATGTGCCGGCAATTCAGGGCGTGGTCGGCGCCAAGATCGGCGTCACGCCGTCAGACTCGTCGAACTCCAGCATCACGTTCACGGGCCCGGAGGCCGTTACGTTCGGCTTTGCGGTGCAGCAGATTCGGCGCGAGGGAGAGAAGTGGATCCTTCGCGGCGCCGCGCCATCATCCGACATCGCCTTCGCGGTTCGACCTGGCGGGCCCGGCCATGAAGAGCATCCTCGCCAACCGGTGTTCGATACCGGCGATACTGAGTGCCTGCTTTCGATGGAGCCGATCTAGAGCAGTTCGCCTGCTTCGGTATTGAAAGGACGACATGAGCAGCACGACAACTTCCCCGCCGACAAATCTTCCCATTCCGCTGCGGATCAATGCGCTGACTGGTGCAGCAACCCCGCCATTGCAGTTGGCCGATCTCGAGGCGAATCTCAAAGATCTTCCCGGCGCGACGCAGCGTATCGCGAACTCCACCCACCTCGGCACAGACTACAGCGTCGACGATCCGAACGATCTGACCCAGGCCGGCTGGGGAATCATTTTTGCCTCCGACGCCGATCCGGCGATCAAGACGCAGCTGCAGCCGCTGATCGATCTGCGCAGCCGCCAGGTGCAGGATCCCAAGCTCTTCGGGATTTTTGACGGGCCAACGAATGGCGGCGTGCTTCCCGGCCAGACGGCCGACAGCTGGGCGCAGCAGCGCGGAGTTTCACTGACTGCTCCGGTCGATCCCTACCAGGGCGGCGTGCCGTTCTATCTGCTCATCGTCGGTTCGCCCGATCGCATTCCCTTCGAATTTCAGGCGCTCCTGAAGATGCAGTGGGCCGTGGGCCGCCTGGCCTTCGACGACATCGAGGACTACGGACGCTACGCGCAGGCGGTCGTGCAGTACGAAGATCCCACGTTTCGCCCGTTCCAGCGCAAGAATGCAGCGGTCTGGGTGACGCGCAACTACGGCGATATCGCGACAGCCATGCTTTCGGGCGCGGTTTGCCAGGATTTTCTCTCGACGACCAATGCGCTCGGCAGCCGCCCTGGCTTCAATCTCGATGCCTTTCCCAACGAGAAGGCGACCAAGGCGCAACTCGCCGAGATTCTGCGCGGCAATCTACCCGGAGGCGCGCCTGCTGTCTTCTTCACCGGCTCGCACGGTTGCGACTACACGGGCTCCGACGCGGCCACGCAACGCCGCTATCAGGGTGCGCTGGTGACGCAGGAGTGGATACCCGGCGCGCAGACGGGGAGCACAAACCAGTTCTCCGGCGAAGATGTGCCGACTGATGCGCGGTTGCAGGGCGCGATTGCGTTTTTGTTTGCGTGCTACAGCGGCGGCTGCCCCACGACGGACAGCTACTACCGCAAGCCGGATGGTTCGCCGATTTCTTTGGGCCCGGCGCCGATGATCGCCAGCCTTCCGCAGGCCTTGCTGCGGAGCGGCGCGCTCGCTGTGATCGGCCACGTCGACCTGGCTTTTCCCTATGCCTTTCAGGACGTAAATGGGACACCGCAGATGCAGGCAGTGCGCACACCGCTGGAACTGCTGTTGCGCGGCAAGCGTGCCGGTCTGGCGGCCGACTCCCTCAGCATTTTGTGGAGTTCGCTTTCGGCGCAGTTAGGTTTGGCACTTGGAGCGAATCCTGCACCCGTCGGCGCTGCGCCGACCGCTCCGGCAGGCTCCACTCCACCTGCTGCTGCGACCTCACCGGCGATTCCGCGCCTTACGGTTGCTCGCGACGATGCGCGCAACTACATTCTGCTAGGCGACCCTGCCGTGCGCTTGCGCGTCGTCGATCTGCAATGAGCCCAGCTTCCGTGGCCGTACAATCTAGGATCCAGGATCGGTTGAGTTGTGTGTTCCGAAGGACGGCGCTCCTGCGCTGTCATTAATAAGCAGTGAAAGGCTCTGCGACATCTGGCTGGGGAAGTTCGTCGGCGCCGCTGCGCCGATGGCCCCGAAGAAGGCGCTGTAGGCGCCTGGGTCGGACGAAGTGAAGGTGAACGAAGCGCTTCCGCCCGCAGGCACCGCAAACGCACTGCCCGGCACTGGGGAAAGAACTGCAGCCGCACCGGGGGAAAAGAACAGCTGCGCCGCGCTACCATCGCTGGTGGCGAAGGATGCCGAATCGCCTCTGTTCACTGCGACGCTGGGCACGCTGGGCACATAGACCCCGCCGTTATTAATCAATGTGACATTGGTGTTGGCCATGCGACCGAAGCTAATCGATTTTGCCCGCGACGTCTACTGCTTTTTGCCAGCGCGGTGCAGGGCTGCAGCAAATGCGGGATCAGCCCGCAGGGCAGTCAGGTCCGGGTTTCTCGCGAGTTCATAGGCTTGATAGCCGTTCGCCACCGCCCGCGCGACGAGAGAAATAGCCTTGTCGCGTTCGCCAAGCGTCTCATAGGTCACTCCTGCATCGAAGGCCACCGAAAGATTGTCCGGAGCCAACGCCAGCGCCTGCCGGAGCAGGGGCAGAGCGGCCGCCGAATTGCCAACTGCCGCGTAGTCATCGGCGAGCGCCACCAGCAACTCGGTGTCTTCGCGATTCTTCTTGCGCGCTGCTTCCGCTAGATCGATCGCCTCGCGATAGGCTGCTTCGGTTTTTTCGTGCCCTGCCCCCTGCCACCGGTAGGCAGTGCCGAGGTTTCCCCACGTTATATAGTCGGCGGGCTCGAGATCGATCGATTTCCGGTACATCTCCGCGGCATGTTCGAAATCGTGATCGTGCAGAAGCACGGACCCCAGAGCCGAATAGGTTTTGGCTGTCGGCTCGATCTTGAGTGCGGTCTCGAGGGCCTTGCGCGCCTCGCTTATCTGATCCGCCTGCATGTAAGCAACGCCGAGATCGTAGTAGGCGATTGCATTGTCCTGCGCCAGTTCCGTTCCGTGCTGGAACTGCGCGATGGCGTCCTTCAGGTTCCCGTTCCCGATCTCCTCGTTGCCCAGCCGAACGGGCCAGCGCCAGTCATCCGGGGCCAGGTCGATTGCCTTCTGATATGCGCCGATCGCGTCCTGATCCTTTCCTTGCGCCGCATACACGTCGGCCAGGGCGCCATAGGCCTCGGCGCTGCGCGGGTCGAGGCTGAGCGCCTTCTGCGCCTGCTGCATGGCGAGTGCTGTCTGCCCTTGCATGGAGGCAATCCGTGAGAGGGTGATGTACGGCGGCGCCAGATTCGGGTCGAGATTCAGCGCGCGGTTCGTCGACTCCTTGGCCATGTCGAGCAGCTTGGGATCGTGGCCGTTGCGGTACTGAATGAAGTAGGCGAGACCGAGCCGTGCGTGAGCCAACGCAAAGCTCGGGTCGGTGACCAGCACTGCCTGAAATCCCTTCACCGCCTCAGCAACATTCGACTGCTTGTAGGAGTGGAGCAGCAGGTCCTGCGCCTTCTGGAACTGATCATAGGTGGTTCCCGACGAGAGAGACGTCGGTTCGGAATTTGCGCGAAAGCCGCGAGGCAGAATTCCACGCCACGCGGCAAAGCCCACCGCAAGCGCGGCCACAATCGCAATCCCTGCGAGGATCTTGATTCTCCGTCGCGCCCTGGGCAGATCGTTGCTCGACGGCGTGATGGGCTCCACTTGAGGCGCAGATCCCAACGATTCAGCCAGTGCCGACGCGAGTTGACCGGCGCTGGTGAAGCGCCTGGTTGGGTCCATATCGATCGAGGTCGTGATCGTCCGCAGGAGCGAGTCGGGCAGATCGGGACGCACATCAGCCAGCGGCTTGCGTTGCTCCAGTCGCCCCAGAGCCTCCGACGCACAAAGACCGGTTAGTTGCGCGGGATACTCTCCAGCGACGAGGTAGTAGAGCAGCACGCCCAGCGCGTAGATGTCGGTCGCGACGGTGTTTTGGCCGCCACGAAAGAGCTCCGGAGCCATGTAGTTCGGCGTGCCGGCGGCAAAGGTCTGCTGCTTTCCTCCGGAGCTCAGCCCGAAGTCCATGAGCAGAATGCGCCCACCCTCTTCGCGCATCACGTTTTCGGCCTTGATGTCGCGATGCAGCAGGCCTGCGCGATGCACAGCGCTCAAGGCCTTAGCAACGTCAAGACCGACCGAAGCCGCTTCGCGCGCACCGAACTTTCCTTGCTCGCGCAGGACTGTCGCGAGCGTCTTCCCGTGAACAAAGTCGGTCCAGAAGCCGACGCGGCCGTCGTGCCGGTCAATGCCGTAGACGGGCACAATATTTGGGTGATGGACCGAGGCCATGGCACGCGCTTCGCGCAGCATCGCTTCATACTCGGCTTCGCCGGTGACCGCACCCGGCAGCAGAAGCTTGAGGGCTACTTCGCGCTGCAGGTGTGGATCCCAGGCACGATAGACTTCCCCGAATCCGCCCTGGCCCACGCGCGCAAGCAACCTGAAGCCGCTCCAGGCAGATGAGGGCGGCGGCGCATCGGCCCGGTTTTCCTGGCTGGTGTCGAACGGTACTGTGGGGTCTTCGCTATTCATCGCTGGCGCTCGGAATACGAGGTACTCCTGCCATCATTCCGTCGACCGGGGTCGCCGCGGAGGATTGGATTCAGCGTATTGGCTCCATCCTACACAAGCATGTCTACAGCGGATGCGGCTTGCCCATTTCAAGGGCACAGCCTATTCTGGCCTTTCGCGATTCCCCTTGAGACTTCGACCAAGCTTTGAACCCTGGGAGAGCCATGGCACACGCAATCTTCATTAGCTACCGTCGCGACGACACTGAAGGCGAAGCCGGCAGGCTTTTTTCCGATCTGACACGCGTCTTTGGCAACGAAGGAGTCTTCATGGACGTGGCCGATATCCGGCCCGGTGACGACTTCCGCCGTGTGATCGATGAGAGTGTGGCCCAATGTGGCGTGCTGCTCGCCGTCCTCGGTCCGAGCTGGCTCACCATTACCGGTGCCGATGGTAAGCGGCGCCTCGACAATCCCAATGATTTCGTAGCAATCGAGATCGGCTCCGCACTGAAGCGCGACGTTCCGGTCATTCCCGTACTGGTGCACGAAGCGCATATGCCGCCGCCCGACCAGCTACCCGAGTCGCTGCAGGAATTGAGCTTCCGCAACAGCGTCGAGCTCTCGCATACGCGCTGGAACTCCGATGTGCAGCTTTTGATTGAGGCACTGCAGTCGTATGTCACACCCAACCCGGCCACTGCGCAGCAGCCCGTCCATGCAACCGTTCCCGTCCAACTGCCGGCTCCGCACCCCACGCCCACCTCAGACCCGGTCAAAAAATCGAAGCTGCCGTTGATTCTGGGGATCTCAGGCGCAATCGTTGTCGTTCTCTTGGTGTTCCTCTATATGCTCGGTAGTTCGGGCTCTGCGGACAAAGGATCGCAGCAAGCTGCGTCCTCGGGCGCGCAGCCGGCGCAGACTGCTTCACAATCGGCCACCAATCCCTCGGCTCTTTCAGGCCGCTGGGTCGATACGAAAGCGCGCTCCGGCGACAGCCTCTATGCGCTCGATATCGAAGTTTCCGGCAGCCAGATCTCCATGCATGGGTGGGGTACATGCCAGCCGCAGGCATGCGACTGGGGAACGCAGAGTGCGTCGTTTGATGGGACGACAGCCTCGGCGACGTTCAGCCCCGACTCGGAGAATGGAGAAGCACGGAGTGCGGTGGTAAGCGTGCGCCCGGATGGCAGCAACCTCGATGTCAACGTGGTCAATACGTTCACAGATTCCTCGGGCTCGCGCCAGAATCAAGTGCATCGTACGTTTGTGCCGAACTCATGACCTCGCCGGCGAAGGACTTCGACTCATGGAAGTCGAGTCCAACCAAGGCATCAAACCACCTTCTATATAACCCTTGCGATTCCAGGCAAAACTGTTTCTGCCTTAGAAGGATTGGGATTGTCGAAGAACGGACGTCGGCGAAACGGCCGCGAGACCTTCAACCTGTCGTCAGCGGACTTGCGTGTACTGCGCTCGTTGAAGACGCCCGCTAGCATCCAGCGTTTCATTGATGGGTTGCAATATCAATATGCGGATACGGCGTGGTCTCCCCAGCGCGTTCTGCGCGAACGTAAAGGGCATTGCCTGGAGGGAGCTCTGCTGGCTGCCGCGGCCCTGAGGGTGAATGACCATGCTCCGTTGCTAATGGATCTGGAGGCTGTCCACGATGACGATCATGTTGTAGCAATTTACCGCGAACACGGTCTCTGGGGCGGGATTGCAAAGTCGAATTTCGCCGGGTTGCGCTTTCGCGCGCCAATCTATCGCTCTTTGCGCGAGCTGGCGTTGAGCTACTTTGAGCACTACTACAACCTGCGCGGCGAGCGCACGCTGCGGTCCTATTCGGTCCCTGTGAATCTGGCAGGCCTCGACAACCGCCACTGGATGACCTCAGAGGAGGACGTTTGGTGCGCCCCGGAGGCGCTGATCGCGGCAAGGCACTATCCTCTCTTCCCCGATAAGGTGGCGCGCGCCTTGCCACGGCTCGATCGCCGTAGCTTCGAAGCGGGCATGACCGGATGGGTCAAGCACTGAGCAGGTGCCCGCGTAGCGCCGACTCGACAATCGGCAGCCTTCTTTCTCTGCGAGCTGGTTTTGACTTCATCGCCGCGCGCATTTATAACCATTGATGACATGAAAGTGAGTTTCATGTCATCGTTGCGGCTCAATTCGAGCTGCGTTCCTCAAAACGGCAATCGCCAGGATGCTCGGGAAGGCGGTGAAACTCCGCCACTGCCCCGCAACTGTGAGCGCACCTGCCCCTTTCGCCGTCGTTGCGGCTAGGAGCAGAAAGCCAGCTTGAAATGCCACTGGAGATTCACTCTCTGGGAAGGTGCTGGCGGAAGCGCAAGTCAGGAGACCGGTCCTCGCGCCGATTACCCGCTTGCGTTCCGAGGGGAACGAAGGAGCCTTTCATGACTCTTGCTCGCACAATCTTTGATCTATTGAAGCGACGGCTCGCACTCGTCCTGGTCCTTCTCTCTGCCACAGCGCTTGTCCGCGCCGCCGAAATTCATGGCGTCGTCACCGATGCCTCCGGCGCGCGGGTCACAAACGCGACTGTCGCGCTGGTCCGCAACGGGAGCGTGGTCACGTCTTCTCTTTCAAAGTCCGATGGCAGCTTCGAGCTCACGACCGGTGAGCAGGGACGCTTCTATCTGCTGACTTCGGCGAAGGGTTTTCGCCAGTTGGAGACGCCAGGCTTCTTCGCGCGCACCTTCGACAATCTGGAGCGCAACCTGGTGCTGGAGCCCGAGTGGGCGCGCGAGTCGATCGTCGTGACGGCGAATGGCACACCCATGCCACAAGCGCAGACTGGAGCAGCCACCTCAGTGCTCGGGCCAACCGAACTCAGCGGGCGCAACGACCTGGTCAGCGTCCTGCGACAGATGCCGGGGACCACAGTGGCGCAGACGGGGCAAACCGGCGCGCAGGCATCGTTGTTTATCCGCGGCGGCGATTCAGACGACAACAAGGTGATGATCGACGGGGTCAGCGCGGGTGATCTGGGGGGCCGCTTCGACTTGGGTCCTCTCTCGACCACCGCAATCGAGCGTGCCGAGGTCTATCGCGGGCCGGATTCGAGCCTCTACGGAGCGGACGCGGAGAGCGGCGTTGTGAGCTTCACTACTCCGCACGGCACAACGAGCTTTCCATCGATCCTGTTTCACGGCGACGTCGGCAACTTTACCAGTTTCCAGGATGACTTGGAGATTGCCGGGGCGCACAACAAGCTCGATTACCTGGGCGACTTCAGCTGGATGCAGACACAGAACGACCTGCCGAACGACGAGTTTCATGTGGCGATAGCGGCAGGGAATTTCGGATGGCAGCCCAACGGATCGACGCAGATTCGGGGAACGGTCCACTACGGCATCTCGGCGGTAGGCGTGCCAAACGCCTGGCAGTTCTATCACGTCGCCGATAACGCAACCGAGAAGGACCAGGATTTGCTGGTGAGCGGGTCGATCGACAATCAAACCACTGCGTCCTTTCACAACCTGTTGCGTTATGGCGCGACGCGCAGACGCGATCAATACTATCTGTGGCAGCCGAGCGGCACGCTCACAACATATGACAGCTTCGGCGATCAGGCATACTTCGGCGATGCAGTGACGATCACCGGTGCGAACGGCTATGCAGCGACAGGGCAGGCGATTCTCGATTATCCGGAGACCTATCCGTCGTCGGAGTTTCTGGATTCAAATCGCGATCAGCTCGTCTATCAGGGGGACTATCGCTTCACACCTCATCTGCAGGGACTCATCGGATTCCATTTTGAAGATGAGCGTGGCCGCGAGTATCTGCCCACGTTTTCAACCGACGAGCAGACAGAGCGGACCAACTATGTCTATCTCGCCGCGGTGCAGGGCGACTTCAAAAGCCGCTTCTTCTATTCGCTGGGTGGCAGCCTGGAGCACTACTCGGAGTTCGGAACACAGACGGCCCCACGGGCGAGTTTCTCACTTTATGCGCTACGACCACGGAAGGGCATCTTCAGCGGGACGCGCGTACTGTTCAACTACGGTGAGGCGAATCGCGAGCCGGCATTGACCGAAGAGTTCAGTTCTCTCTACCGATTCCTTACTCAAAATGGCTATGGCTCCGTTGCCCGGGAGCTGGGGATTGGTCCGCTGGCGGCGCCTCAGGCTCGCACCTACGAGGGAGGCGTCGAGCAGAGCTTTCTCAGCCAGCGCCTGGTCTTCCGCACCAGCTACTTCCACAACGAGTTCGGCAGGCAGGTGGAGTCAGTCGGCGCCGTCTTGCTGCCCAACATCCTTCCCAACCTGACCGCGGCTGGCCAGCAGCAGCTCATTCAGGCCCTGGGCTTCTACTACACCTACGACTACGGTCTCGCTGTGAATACAGAGGCATTTCGAGCGCAGGGACTTGAGGCGACGGTCGAGGGCGGCATTGGCAGCAGCATCTTTCTGCGCGGCGGCTACACCTATCTCGATGCGGTCGTGCAGCGGTCGTTCTCCAGCGATAACGAAGCGCTGCTTGGCGGCTACGGATTCAGCTCCGATGGGATTCCTCTGGGGGCCTACTCACCGCTCAAAGGGGCACGGCCTTTCCGGCGGCCACCGCACACCGGGTTTCTGTCGGCCACCTACTCGGCACACAAGCTGACGGCAGTGCTCTCGGCAGCATTTGCGAGCCGTAGCGACGACTCGACCTACCTGGCCTATGCGGACCAGGATGGTGGCAACAGCCTGCTCCTGCCCAATCGTAATCTCGATTTTGGGTACGCAAAGCTCGATTTAGGAGCGAGTTACCAGATCACATCGCTGCTAGGTATGTACGGGCAGATCGAGAACCTGACCAACAATCAGCACATTGCACCCATCGGCTACGTGAGTCTGCCAACGACGGCCCGTGTCGGCGTACGGCTTCAGTGGGGCAAGGGAAGCGGGCGCTGATCCGACAATTCGAGAGAAATCCAGCCGTCTCGATGAGGCTGCACGTCGTTTTCAGGTGCTTCCCTCCCATCCAAGCGATCAAAGCGGGAGCCCACCCGGTTCCCGTCTCGCTTTCGCACTCGCTTTTGCTTGCGAGTGCCAATCAAAATAAAAAGTAATCATGTGAAGGAGAATTTGCACAAAATTCGTTGCGCCCTGAGAAGCTTTCGGTTACAGTAGGTTTTCCCCCAGATGAGCAAACGTATCCTAGAGGTGCAGCAATGGTGTGCCCAAAGTGTGAGTCGGGGGCCCTTTCGGTGATTCCTGCCGAAGTTCGTCTCTTTCGCAACGTACCCAGAACACTCAGTCATCCTCCGATGACTCCTGCTCCAGATATCCAGGTGTGCCTGGATTGTGGCTGGTCCGAGTTCTCGATCCCGCAGGAGTGGCTTGCTGCCGGTTGGCTGCGCCCGCTCCGGCCGCAGCCTGTGCTGAGTCATTCGAGGCATGCTCAATCCAACGTGACCGCAATCGCCTCCTGAAGAACGCAGTTTCCCAGGGTCCAGGACAGCGCGACGGGCAAACCCGAGGCTCCGTATGACCTTTTTAGGATAGAAGTGATGCAGAAAGAAAAGCCCCCGGCCGAAGCCGGGGGCTTTTCTTTATACATACTGCTCCAGGGGCGCCGAAAGGCGCAGTTGGAGTTGGCCCCACCGCAGGTGGCTTAGTACATGCCGTCCATGCCGCCGCCGTGGCCGCCACCCGCCGGAGCAGGCTTTGGCTCGGGAATCTCGACCACCAATGCTTCAGTGGTGAGCAGCAAGCCGGCAATTGACGCCGCGTTCTGCAGGGCAGTCCGGGTCACCTTGGTCGGGTCGATCACACCGGCCTTCACCAGGTCCTCGAACACACCGGTTGCAGCGTTGTAGCCGAAGTGCTGGTCCTTGGACTCAAGAACCTTGGCCACCACCACCGCACCCTCTTCGCCTGCATTGGCGACGATCTGGCGCAGGGGCTCTTCGAGCGAGCGGAGCACGATCTGTGCACCGATCTTCTCGTCGCCTTCGAGCTTCTTGATCAGCTCCTGGACAGCAGGTGTCGCACGAACCAGGGCCACGCCGCCACCCGGGACAATGCCTTCCTCGACCGCAGCGCGGGTGGCGTGCAAAGCATCCTCAACGCGAGCCTTCTTCTCCTTCAGCTCGGTTTCGGTTGCCGCGCCTACCTTGATGATGGCAACGCCGCCCACCAGCTTGGCCAGCCGCTCCTGCAGCTTCTCCTTGTCGTAGTCGGAGGTGGTCTTTTCAATTTGAG
>CAZPEZ010000053.1:0-35071 GCA_964585715.1 uncultured Occallatibacter sp. | reverse complement strand
CGACCCCCTGGTCCCGAACCAGGTGCTCTACCAGGCTGAGCCACTCCCCGACATGGTTGTGGAAGCATCTGCGGGCACTGCCTGGTGCGTTCAGCCCGCGGACGCACTCCGATTAGTTTAGCAGAAATGCCGCTTTCGGAGATGCCCTGCGACCACGCCTCGCAGGACACATACACTGCCGCAGATGCCTCAAAAAAACGGCCGAGCGCTACTTCTTCTCGTCTGAAGCAGGCGTCACCGCGCCAGGAAAGATCCCTTCAAGCGGGGCACGCCGCTTCTCTTCCCCGAGCGGGTCGGGTAATGGTTTGCGCGGCAGCATCTGATCGCGCTGCGCAGCGTTGTAGACGAAGATCGCCTCGACCGTAGCGATCTGCTTCAGATCGGCAGGCTGCAACCGTTCAAGAACATCCTCGTTCGAGTGATGCGTGCGGCTCTCGTAGTCGAGATCGTCCTGGATGAACTGGAAACCGGGAATTCCCACCGCGTCGAAGGTAAGGTGATCCGTCCCGCCCGTGTTGCGCATTGTCAGTGCGGTCACTCCCAGATCATTCAGAGGAGCAATCCACTGCGCAAAGATCGGAGCGACTGCTGCGTTGTCCTGCAGATAAACGCCGCGAATCTTTCCCGATCCGTTATCGACGTTGAAATACCCGGAGACGAGCTTCTGCTCGGGCTTCAATTCCAGCGGACCGGCATAGCGGCGCATGAACTCAGGCAATGCAAGTTGATCCGGCGCAGTCGAAAGGGGCGCCGATCCGAAATGCTGCTTGCAGTAGCCCTTCGACCCAAAGAGCCCCTGCTCTTCACCAGTCCAGAGAGCGATGCGAATCGTCCGGCGCGGCCTGATGTCGAGTGCCTTCAGGATGCGCACAGCCTCCATCGCGACAATGGTGCCCGCACCGTTGTCGGTTGCGCCCGTGCCCGCAATCCAGCTGTCGAGGTGACCGCCGAGCATCACAACCTGGTCCTTTAGCTTCGGATCGGTGCCGGGAATCTCGGCCACGGTATCGTAACCGTGCTCGTGCTCGCCTGTGTACTTTGTCTCGACGTTGATCTCTACACTTACCGGTGCATTGGCCTGTGTCAGCCGGTATAACCTGCCATAGCTCTCAATCGCCGCAACCACCACAGGGACCTTCACGCGGTGCTCCGCGATGTACGGAGTACGGCCGAGAGTGGCCCCATTGTCGTCAAACAGCGTCCCACCCGAACCGCCGCCATTCGTTCCGTCGCGGCTGGGCTCGATGACCGCTGCCACCTTCTCGTCCGCGAAGAACTGCGCCACCTTTTCCTGCAAACGCTGCCGTTCCTGGCGGGCGCGCATCCTGGCCTGCATGTCTGGTGCATTGGTGCTGGCATTCACGCCTACCGGAAATTCCGCAAGTTCTTCGAGTTCCTTCGCATCGTAGCGCTCAGACAGAGCCTTATCGACGGGAGGAACGTCGCGCATCGGCCCAAAGAGGACGATCTTGCCACCGAGCTTGCCCTTGTATTTATCGAAGTCCTTCTCATCCTGGATGCTGACAAAGACGACATCTCCTGCCACCGGGCCTGACGTCGAAGGCGACCAGGGTGTGGCTTGCACGATCAGAATCGCCGTATCGGGCACGACCATATGCGCCCAGGTATTGATCTGCTGCCAGCCCAAACCAAATTCGCCCCAGTCTTCCAGGTGCGCGTTCTCGAGCCCGATCTTGGTCAAGGTGTCCCGCGTCCACTCATTTGCCTTCTTTAAGTTGGGCGAGCCGGTCAAGCGCGGGCCAATGCCGTCCATCAGCGCCGTTGCAAATTCCATTACGTGGGAGCGATTCAGCCCCTCGTCCCGGATCCGTTGATACATATCTAGGTCCAGCGTTTCAGTGGCCGGCTGGACTTCGGCGTATGGATCGGCGACCGCTGGTGGCTGGGTCTTGGACTTATCGGCAGCATGCAAGGCAGCCGCAGAGCACAGCAGTGCCGCAGCAAGGAAAACAGGGTTTCTCAGCATGAGAATAGGCTCCGGTTGGAAGGCATGAGGCTATTGAACGAATTCTACGTCATGCAGCATCCGCAGGCAGACGGGGTCCGGAGCCGTCCCCAGTCTTCGCAGCCGGTCGATCTAGTCGCTCTTGTCTTTGTCTGTGTCGATCCCCGCCGGCAAATCGATCGCGACCAAAGCAAAGCGAGTCTTTCCGTCTTTCGGTTCCTCAAATCCAACGATGTGTTGATGGCGTTTCGATCCGGCCTTCAGTTGCAGCTGGCCAGAAAAATCCATCCCGTTGCCTTTGCCGTTGATATTGATGTGCGTATTCTTCCCCGAGTCCGCGCAATCGAGCCCCTCGCCTGTCACCGTCGGCGTGCCAACGGGCGCATTGCCCTCGCAGGTGAGAACATCGCCGAAACGGCCCATCGCCTTCTTATAGAAGGCCGCCACCTTGTCCTGTGGGTCAGTCGATGTATACGAGACCGCTCGCACTCGAAGCTGCCACTCGCCGAAGCCCATATGAACATCGGCAGACTTATCCTTCTCATCGTCCTTGGCGATTTCCGCCCCCGGATAAGCCGGCAATCCGAGATCGGATGCCTTGGTTTCGTTGGTGTTCACATGAATGCCGCCAAAAGGTGTATCGATCTGGACAGTCTTATCGTCTCCATTGGCGTCTTTTTCTGTGCGCACACGACAACCCGCGCACCACGCAATCAGCGCGAAACCCGCCACCAGCAGCATGACTCTTCGCAACATGGCTCTTTGCCTCTCTTCTCTCCACTCTTGGTACGCTTCTCCGGTCCGGCTGGTTCCTTCCTTGCCTGAGAGAAGGGTAGCGGCTTTACCTATGTGCCGCCTTAACAGCCGCATAACCCTGTATCGTGGTTCCCATGAGGAGATCCATCTTGCGCCGGCATCTGGCGATCAGCCTCCTTGCAGGCACCGTCCTCCCCGCCGCATCCGCACAGACCACCGCGCCCTCTGCGCTGATTCATATCAGCGTACACTCCCGGCAGCCCATTGGACCATATACCTCGATCTCGAGCTATTTTGGCGCCGATGAGCCCAATTACCTCTACGCTCCCAACGGGCAAAAGCTGCTCCGTGAGCTGGCCGCGATGAGTACCGCGCCTGTCTATTTTCGCCCGCACAATCTGCTGACGACCGGCGACGGCGAGGGTTCGTTGAAGTGGGGCTCGACCAACCTCTATACGGAGAATCCCGACGGTACGCCCATCTATAACTTCACCATCACCGATCGCATCTTCGACGCCCTCGTCAACGCGCACGTGCGACCTCTCGTCGAGGTCGGGTTCATGCCGGAGGCTCTCTCGGCACACCCGCAGCCCTACCGCCATAACTTCCCCAAGGGCGACATCTTTACTGGATGGAGTTACCCCCCGAAAGACGAGGCAGCTTGGACAAAGTGGTCGAGGCTTGTGGAGGCCTACGCTGCCCACCTGAAACAGCGCTACGGCAGCCAAATGAACTCGTGGCTCTGGGAGGTCTGGAACGAGCCCGACATCCCCTACTGGCACGGCACTCCTGCTGAGTATGACCGGCTCTACGATCTGACGGCGGCCTCGATACGAAAGATCCTACCGAGAGCAAAGATCGGCGGGCCCGAAGCAACGGGGGTAAGCGACCATTCGGAGCCCTTCCTGCGGCAATTCCTGGAGCATTGCGCGCATGGTGCCAACGCGGCGACCGGAGGCATCGGCGCACCGCTCGATTTCATCAGCTATCACCCCAAGGGCCATCCGACTGTCGTCGACGGGCATGTCGTGATGAGTATTGCCACCCAACTCCGAGCCGTTGAGCGGGGCATGAAGGTGATCGCCAGCTATCCGGAATGGAGGAATACTCCGATCGTCCTGGGGGAGAGCGACCCCGAGGGCTGCGGTGCGTGCCTGAGTCCTCAAAATGGCTATCGAAACGGACCGCTCTACGGCGCCAGCGTCACCGAAGCAATCATGCGCACCTACGAGCTGGCTCGCAAGTACGGGCTGACCATGCAGGGCGCTGTGACATGGGCGTTTGAGTTTGAGAATCAACCGGCGTTCGCATCGTTGCGGGCGCTCGCCACACACGGAATCGACAAGCCCGTGTTGAATGCCTTCCGGCTGATGGGCAAGCTGAGCGGGGAATGGGTTGCAAGCGAGAGCGATGGCGAACTTCCCCTGGAGCAGGTTGTGACGCAGAGTGTGACGGGCGCGCCCGACGTGGGCGCAGCAGCGACGAGGAATGGAAAGGAAGTCGATGTTCTGCTGTGGAACTACCGCGACGCAGACGTCCCCGGACCGGAGGCATCCATCCAATTAGCCGTCGACGGCCTGCAAGGGAAGCGCGCGACTGAATCTGAATCCCACATGGACGCAATGCATAGCAATGCGTACAGAGCCTGGCAGCAGATGGGTAGTCCGGAGCAGCCGAACCCATCACAACTCGATCGACTGCAAAAGGCGGGCCAGTTGGAAGAAACGGTGCACCACCAAAAGGTGGTGATAGCCGCCAGCCAGGCCCAGATCACGCTCGCACTGCCCAGGCAGGGAGTCGCAATCGTGCGACTTGAAGAACAATAGCCCTAGTGATGCTCTGCGCCGTCCTCATGGCTGCTCGTCGACCAGAGAATGCAGCATGCAAACACAAAGACAATCAAAGGAACAACGAAGAATGGGGATGTAATGTCCATGTTCGTTACCAACGCCCCCACGCGCGGGTGAAGTAGTCCGCCAGCGTCATTCCGATCAAAACAAGAAACGTAAAGAATCCGGCGCCGACCGTCAGTTTGGTTAGCTTACTGCTGTACTTGACGTGCATGAAAAACAGAACCACCAGCACTGCTTTGGTGCAGGCAATCGCCAGAGCAATGATGGGATTGAATGGACCAAGATCTATAAACGATGCCCACACTGTGAGTGCAGTGCCTACCAGAAGCGACAGCAGGATGATCAGGTAGATCTTCGGACTCACGATGTGGTGATGCCGCTCGTGCTGCTCAGGTCCGTCTTGAAGTTCACTCATAGCAGGATCCTTTATCAGTGTCTGCTGATCAAATACAGCAGCGGGAATAGGAATATCCAAACGATATCGACGAAGTGCCAGTACAGCCCGAAGTTCTCGACGAATGTGACATGTCCTGTCGTATAAGCGCCTGCCTGGGCCCGCGCGATCATGAATGCTAGGATGGCGATGCCGATGATCATGTGCAGCGCGTGCATGCCGGTCATGGCGAAGTAGAGAAAGAAGTAGAGCTCGGTGTGGCGCGCCATGTCCATCGCAAGCGGCTGGTCCTTCGGATACTTGTCATGCACCTCGGGGTCTGACGCAGGATTGACAAACGACTGCACGCTGTAGTGCAGACCCGGGATGTGATGCTTCTCCCATTTTTCGCGATACTCAATCGTCTTGACGCCAAGGAAGCCCAGACCTAGGATGAAGGTCAGAATCAGGCAAAGCACCAGGCCGCTCTTCTTGCGCAGCTCCGCGCACCACACGCCCATGGCCATCGTGAAGCTCGATGTAATCAACAGCAGTGTGTTCAGGCTGCCCCAGAAGATATCCAGTTGGTGGGACGCAGCCACGAATGCCGGGTAATACCAGTTTCGAAAAATCAGGTAGGCGGTAAACAATCCGCCGAAGAACATGATTTCCGTGAGCAGAAACAGCCACATGGCAAAGTTCGTCGCATCGTTCTGCTGCGCGTAGGTCTCGAAATGGTGGCGCTGATACGGCGGATGCTCGTGGTGAGCTTCCGCTGCGCCATGGGCGATCGCTGTGCTATCCGACACTGGCTACCTCTTTTTCCTGCTGGCGTTCGAGCCATTCGTAGTCGTAGGCTTCGTGATCCATGATCGGAGTCTCTGGGAAGTTCTCAGTCAGCGGCGGCGACTGCACCTGCCACTCAAGGCCGGTGGCCTGCCACGGATTGTTTCCGGCGATCTCCCCATACTTCAGCGACCAGGTCAGATAGAGGACCGGCAACAGGTAACCCACGCCGAGAATCGAGGCACCTGCAGTCGAAAACACGTTCAGAATCTGAAATTCCGGTGGATACGATGCGTAGCGCCTTGGCATGCCCAGCGTGCCGAGGATGAACTGCGGGAAGAACGTGAAATTAAACCCGATGAACGTGACTACGGCGGCGAGCTGCGAAATCTTCTCCGGGTACATGCGGCCGGTCATCTTGGGCCACCAGAAGTGCAACCCGGAGAGGAACGCCATCAACATGCCGCCCACCATCACGAAGTGGAAGTGAGCAACGATGAAGTAGGTTTCCGTGAGATGGATATCGGTGCCGGCTGTTCCGAGAAAGACACCGGTCAGTCCGCCGATGGTGAACAGTCCCATGAAACCGAAGGCGTACAGCATCGGCGTCTCGAACGTGATGGAGCCTTTGTAGAGGGTGAAAGTCCAGTTGAATATCTTGATCGCCGAGGGCACCGCGACAAGCATCGTCAGCAGCGAGAAGATCAGCACCGCGTAATTCGAGATGCCCATGATGAACATGTGATGGGCCCAGACAAAGAAGCCGAAGACTGCAATCGCCACCGACGAGAAGGCGACCGCCGTGTAGCCGAAAACGCGCTTGCGGCTGAATGTCGAGATCACTTCGGAGATCACACCCATGCCTGGGAGAATCATGATGTAGACGGCAGGGTGCGAGTAGAACCAGAACAAGTGCTGGAACAGCAGAGGATCGCCGCCCTTGGTCGGATCGAAGACGCCAATCCCTACCGTGCGCTCCAGAGCGACAAGGACGATGGCGATGGCCAGAACCGGTGTACCAAGCACCATCAGAATGCTGGCCGCGTAGTGCGCCCACACAAACAGCGGCAGCCGGAACCACGTCATGCCCGGCGCGCGCATCTTGTGGATGGTGACGATGAAATTGAGGCCGGTGAAAATGGAGCTGAATCCGGCAATGAACACCGCCATCCCGGTGGTAAGCACGTGCGTGTTCACGTAGTGCGTCGACAGCGGCGTGGTGAAGGTCCACCCCGTGTCAACGCCGCCCGACGCCATGGTGTAGAGGGCGAGGATGCCTGCAGCCATGTAGAGATACCAGCTCAGCAGGTTGATCTTGGGCAGCGCCAGATCCTTTGCCCCGATCATCATCGGTATGAAGAAATTTCCGATGGTCGCGGGCACCGAAGGCACCAGAAAGAAAAAGACCATGATGATGCCATGCATGCTGAACACCTTGTTATAGGTGTCCGTGGCCATCAGGTCGCTCTGCGGCGTGAGCAGTTCGAGACGAATGAGGCCGGCAAGCGAGCCTCCGACAAAGAAGAAGAAGCTGATCGAGATCAGATAGAGCATCGCGATCCGCTTGTGGTCGCCTGTCAGCAACCAGCTCAGCAAGCCATTCTCTTTGTTAAGGTAGCTGACCTTCGGCAACTTCGCCGTCGACTGGTCGGGAAGTTTCACGAGTGTGACTTCGTCGCTCATTGCTGCACCATCCCTGTTCCGGATCCCGCTTTTCCGGATCCCTGTCCTTCAGGAGCTTTGCTTGCCTTGCCCTCTCCTTCAGGCAGCAGCGTCGTCGTAGCCGTCGTCTGCTGCACGCGATAGTCGGAATCGAGGCTCTTGATGTACTCCACCAGATCGATCACACCCTCTTCGCTGATCTGCCCCTGATAGGTAGGCATGATCGGGGCATATCCCTGCGTGGTGTGCTGCGACGGATTCAGAATGGCTTCGCGAAGATAGGCATCGTCCGCCGTGATCGCCTGGCCGCTCGAGAGAGTCAACTTGGAACCGTAGACATTCGCCAGGCTCGGCCCGCGCGCATCCGGTCGTGTATTGTGACAGGTCGCACAGCTCAGGCTGGCAAAGAGGCGCTCTCCATTTTGCGCAAGAGACGCGCCGCTGGTCGACCCGGCAAGCCACTTGTTATAGTCCTCGGGCGTCAGCACTACCACGTCGCCAATCATGTGCGAGTGCTCCGTCCCGCAATACTGCGTGCAGAACAAGTGATACGTTCCCGGCGTCGTTGCTTCAAACCAGACCGAGGTGTAGCGGCCCGGAATCGCCTCGCGCTTCACGCGGAACGCCGGGATCGAGAAGCTGTGAAACACATCCTGCGAGATCAGGGTCAACTGAATCGGACGGCCCGTGGGCACATGCAGTGAGTTGATTTCATGCTGCCCGCCGGGATGCTCGGCCTTCCACATCCACTGCTTGCCGACAACATAGATGTTCATCGCATTGGCCGGCGGCGTGTAAACACGGAAGTAAACCAGCGCTCCCCAGACAAACATCACCAGAAAGAGACCGAGCGGAATGATGGTCCAGGTGGCCTCGAGCATTGTCGAGCCTTCGATCTGCGTCGCCACCGGATTGCGCTTCTTGCTGTAGAGAATGGAGAAGCTCGTCACCAGCAGAATCACGATCGTCAGACCGATCAGGCTGACCAGAACCATGAAGAAATAGAGCGCATCCATCTCGGGCGCGATCTTCGACGCCTCCGGCGGGAAGAGCGCGAAGTTCGTCATCCACTTGACGAGAAACTGCCAGATTACTGGACTAATGTGCGACATTCTCTATCCGTTCACCTTTGCTTCTTTCACAGGCGGGTGCGCCTGCCGGTAATCCTTGCGGAACATGAAGAACATGAATCCACCCAGCAGAACCAAGGTCAAAAATCCGCCGAGCTGCACGATGCGCGCCACAATCAACGAGTGCGTATTGGTCTGCGGATCGTAGTGGTAGCAGTATGTCAGGATGTTATCGACCGGCGAGCCAATACGATTGGCCGACGCTTCGTTCAAGCCCAGCAGCATGTCCCTGGGCGAATACTCCACCCCCATGTAGTACTGCGCCAGCTTGCCTTCGGGCGTCACGATCTGGATCGCACTCGCATGCGCATACTGGGTCTGATTCGTGCCCGGTACCTGCATCCTCACGTACTTGAATCCGACCGCGGTCGTGAGCGCATCGATGCTGGCCTGCGTCCCAGTAAGGAAGTGCCACCCATTCGCAGTCTCAGGATGCCCGTAGCGCTTGAGGTAGCTGCGCTTCTTGGCGGCGGCTAGATCCGGACCTTCTTCAGGATCGATACTGACTACCAAGACATTGAAGTCCTTGCCAGGAACGAAACGCACCATCTGCAATGCGCCGGTCAAGCCATCCAGTTCTTCGGAGCAGAGCATCGGGCAGCGGTAGTAAACCAGCGCAAGAATCGCAGGCTTCTTGCCGAAATAGTCGCCGAGATGTACCGCTTTGCCCGAATCGTCGACGAACGCAAGATTCAGCGGCAGCTGCTGGTTCAGGTGCTGCGCGATGCCAACGCCATTTAGAATCGACGGCTGCTCGTTGGCCGTCCCCATCTGTTTATCGCCGTAGCTGGAGACCTGCGCCTGGAGCCCGGACGCGCACACAACAATCGCGGCGGCTGCGAACGTTGAAGCAACGTGCACCTTTCTCCGGATTGTTCTTGCGCTCTGCATAACCACTGACTCCCCTACCGCTCCAACAAGGGTCTTTCTAGTCACTAGTCCCTAGTTACTGCTTCTGCCGGGCTCCGGCGGTACGCGCCTCGGCCTCGTCCTGCTCGTATGCCGTCGGAGCAAAACCGTCTGTCAATGGCACAACCACCACCAGCTTCGAATCCCCTGCCATCAGCGCGGCCTGGTTCGTTTGCGCCGGCGCAACTGGCAAACCACGCTGCGCAATCAGCTCCATCGCCCGCTCAATCGGAATTCGCACTTTGCCCGGGGTCCCATCGATTCGGCTGTAGTTCTCAAGCAGCAGATTCTCGCGCTGATGCAGATCCGCCACATCTTGGTTCCCGTCGTCCGTCTGTACCCGCGGCGTCGGAAACTGCTTCGTCAGCTCGGCCATCTTGTGCTGCAGCTCTGGATTATTCGGTAGATTCCCCAGCTGACGCACATCGACAGTCGTCGCCCACTTACTGGTCGGGCCGTCCTGCTTGTCCATCCACGCATTGATCAAATGGCCCATTCCTATGGTGAGAACGCCGCACACCGCCACAAAGATCGCCAGCGACACAAGAAAGACAAGGATCCCCGTGACACGAACGTCGGTCTGCTCATAGCCAGCCGATGCGTCGACCTCTTCCGGCTTGTGGCCGTGCGGATCTTCTTCATGCATGGGCATGTTCAGGCTCCAGAATCTCCGCAACGTGCGGATCGTTGGTCTGCACCAGCGGCCGCGTCTTCAGCCTTGTGCAGAAGAATGCAATCCAGAACGACGCCATCGCCACCGGCACTGCTGCATACTCCAGAATTCCCCAGCTGAAGTGCAGGTTCCGCGCTGCATCTTTGAAATTCGGCTCAATCAGCCAGAACAGGTCGAAAGCCTTGGCGAAAATCATCCACTGGCATACACGCGTCAGGCGTTTCTTATTCCGCTTGATGTCGCGCGACAAAAGCAGCGAGAACGGAATCACCCAGTGGAAGATGAAGTCGAGCGTAATGATCACGCCCCAGTGGCCGCGAATGCGGTCGAGATACCACGGAATCTCTTCCGGCAGGTTCCCCGACCAGATAATGAGGAACTGTGCGAACCCGAGATAAATATTGAGCATCACAAATGCAAATGTGAGCTTGCCCAAGTCGTGTTGCTCTGTCTGACGGAGGATGGTCTTGAACGGTTCGGCCTTGGAGAGCGCAATCGAGACAATGATCCCGAGCGCAAGCACCGAATAGCCCTGGCCGACCAGGAACAGCAAGCCGTAGACCGACGAGAACCAGGTCACGTCCATCGACATCACCCAGTAGATGACAACCGCCGTCATGGTCAGTGAATAAACCACGATGCCGGGCCCGCTGATGTTCTCGAACTTCTTGATCCAGTACGGCGTCGTGTCGGGCGATTCCGAATCGCGCTTGGCTCCAAGCGAATTCAGCCTATACATGTACCAGAACCAGATAGCAAAGCAGAGAATGCAGACAAACCAGTACGTGCCCGGATTCAGCATCGGCCGCTTGAAGTCCAGACAGTGCGCCTGCATCTCCGTGATGAGCCCGTTCTTCAGCGCAGCTGCGGTAGCGGCCGGAGTGGTGTACACCGCCCACAGATAGAGGTGCTTGATATTGAGCGCCGCGACAAACCAGTAGACCATCACCAACGGTAGCGTGCGGCTCATCGCTTCAAGTGGCCTGCGCAGCAGTAGTCCCCACTTGCCCCCGGAGCAGTACTGCACCATCAGCAAGGCGAGCCCGCCCACCGACCAGCCGAAGGTGAGCAACGTCCCCAGCACCCAGGCGCGGAGCAGGTGATCCCATCCAAGACCGTCCTGGCCCTGTGCCAGGAACCCCAGAATCGCAGCAATCACCGAAAAGATTGCCCCCACGATGAAAGCGCGCGTCCTCCAGCCATCCACAAAGGTTGGCGCGCTTAGATCGGCGGGTAACGATTTGATGTGCGTCTCGTGAGCCATTCCTTAGAGTCCTTACTTCGCCGCCGCGGCAGTCGCGGGGGCCTTGGTTTGCGGAATATTGATCGCTGGATCAGCCGGATTCGCCGGAGCCATCGCTGGTGTGCCTTCCTTCGTCAGGGGCGGATACGCCTGAATCGCCGTCGCCGGCAGTGTCCATGGCTGCGCATAGCTCGCAGGCAGACTCTGCTCCGTCGCGACCTCACTCAGGCTCTTCACCTGCGTGCCGGCCGGCACTTCGGCTTGTGTCGCAGACTGGCTCAGTTGCAATGCTCGAATATAAGCCGCCACTGCCCAGCGATCTTCGGGCGTGAGTTGTGCTGCATAATCGGGCATCGCGCCGTAGCCATGCGTCATCACGTAAAAGTAGTGCGAGATCGGCTGCGATAACCGGACCTGGTCGTGCAGATTCGCCGCCGGCTTGTAGCCGCGCTCCACAATCTCGCCCAGGCCATTGCCCACCCGCGAGTGACATGGCGTGCAATAGATGTTGAAGCGCTCTTGCCCGCGCCGCAGAACGTCCATCGTCACCGGGAACGGCATCAGGTTCTGTTCCTCGCGATAGCCGTTGGCTCCCTGGATCACGCCTGTATAGAAGTAGCTGTCTTCATGCAGCTGTCCGCGAGCCACAGTGTCGAGAACCTGCGGCCGCGCGCCGCGATGATCGGCAAAGATCTCCGACCCGCGCTGCGGAATCAACTTGGGCTGGTTCTGCATATCCTGGCGGCAGCCGGCAACAAACAGCAGCGTTGAGAGGCAGCCCAGAGTTGCGATGCGACGCACCTGATCCCTGTTCCCTGACCCCTGTTCCCTGAGGTGGACCATCAGTACTCCACCTCCACGACCGATGTCGGACCGAAGCCCTGCAGGTAGGCGCGCGTCGCCGTGGGGTCGAACTTTGGATCGAGCGCTTCGAGACAAAGGAAGAACTTGTCTGTCGTCGCGCCGTCGCGGAAGTTCGGCGCATTGAACAGCGGATGATAAAGCGACGGAAGACCGTTCAGCGCAAGCATGCCAAAGGCGGCCGACAAGCCTGCCCACAGAATCGTCCACTCGTAGGCCGGAACCACAAATGCTGGCCAGGAGTAGGGCGGGCGACCGCCGATATTCAGCGGGAACGCGAGCGTCGAGATCCACGTCTCGAGTGAGAACATGGCAGCTAAGCCCATCAGGCCGCCGATCAGCGTCACAAGCGGCACTTTGTTGCGGTGGAAACCAATCGCTTCCGCTGCCTCTTCCACGGGATATGGAGTGTAGCAGTCCATGCGTCGCCATCCATCGTGGTGTGCCTGCTGCGCGGCGCGCACCAAGTCGCCGGGCGTTTCGAATTCGGCCAGCAGGCCATACGTTCCTTCGCGTGCAGGCATATTAGTCGGCAGCCTCCGCCGCCTTCGGCTTGATCTTCGCCGCCGGCAGAATCATGCGAATTTCATTCATCGGAATCATGGGCAGGAACCGAACAAACAAGAGGAACAGCGTCGTAAACAATCCCAGCGTGCCCACAAAAGTCATGTAGTCCCACTTGGTCGCGCGATAGGTTCCCCACGACGACGGCAGGAAATCGCGATAGAGGCTCGTAACCACAATCACGAAGCGCTCAAACCACATTCCGGTGTTCACGACGATCGAGATGAAAAACATGTACGAGAGGTTCGTGCGCAGCTTGCGCGACCAGAGCGTCGTCAGCGGAATCGCCAGGTTGCAGGTAATCAGCACCCAGTAGGACCAGCCCATCGGCCCAAACATGCGGTTCCAGAACATGAAGGCTTCCCAGTGCGATGCCGAATACCACGCCATGAAGGCTTCCATGCCGTAGCCATAGGCCACGATAAACCCTGTCGCAAGCATGACCTTGCCCATGTTGTCGATGTGGCGCTCGGTCACCAGGTTTTCAAGGTGATAGAACTTGCGCAGCGGAATCGCCAGGGTCAGCACCATGGCGAAGCCCGAATAAATGGCGCCGGCTACGAAGTACGGCGGGAAGATCGTCGTATGCCAGCCCGGCAGAACAGCCACCGCGAAGTCGAAGCTGATGACCGTGTGCACCGACAGCACAAGCGGCGTCGCGAGTCCGGCTAGCAGCAGCGATGCCGTCTCATACCGCATCCAGTGCCGAATCGAACCACGCCATCCCAGCGAAATCAAGCCGTAAAAGTACTGGCCGATCTTCGACTGCGCGTGATCGCGCATGGTTCCAAAGTCGGGCACCATGCCGATGTACCAGAACACCACCGAGATCGTCGCGTAGGTCGAAACCGCGAACACGTCCCACAGCAGCGGCGAGCGGAACTGCGGCCAGACATCCATGCTGTTGGGATAGGGGAAGAGCCAATATCCGAGCCACGGACGGCCTACGTGAATCAGCGGAAACATTCCAGCGCAGACGACAGCGAAGATCGTCATGGCCTCGGCAAAGCGGCTGATCGAGTTGCGCCAGCTCTGCTTGAACAACAGAAGAATCGCGGAGATCAGTGTGCCGGCATGGCCAATACCAATCCACCAGACGAAGTTGATGATTGCGAAGCCCCAGGCAACCGGCTGTGTGATGGCCCAGATGCCAACGCCCTGCAGGAACAGCCACGTGACCGCGACAAGCAAAACAGTGGCGCCGCCGCCGGCAAGCCCGAAGAGCGCCAGCCAGCCCAGCGGCGTGTGCGGCGTGAGCACAATGCGCGTGATCTTTTCTGTGACCGACTTGAAGGTCTCACCGACTGCAACGACCCGAAACTCTCCGGTTGCCGGGTCGATGGCGGGATCGTTTGGTCTCACATCTTTGGTTGCCATGGCGACATCAACCCTTGGCCGGTGCATGTTCCACCGGCGTCGTTTCAAGTTCGGAGTTGAAATTCAAAACTTCAGCTACATAGCGTGTACGAGGTCGCGTGTTCTGATCGGCGAGCACCTGATACGTGCGCTCCTGCGCGTGCAGTTTGGCGACTTTGCTGGCCGGATCGTTCATATTGCCGAACGTGATCGCCGACGCCGGGCATGCCTGCTGGCATGCGGTGACCACTTCGCCATCGCGAATCGGCCGGTTTTCCTTGTCGGCCTCGATGCGCGCCGCGGTAATGCGCTGCACGCAGTAGCTGCACTTCTCCATCACACCGCGCGAGCGGACCGAAACGTCGGGATTCCGCGACAGCTTCAGGCTCTCGGTCTCAAAGTCGGAGTAGAGCAGGAAGTTAAACCGGCGCACCTTATAGGGGCAGTTGTTTGAGCAGTAGCGCGTGCCTACGCAGCGGTTGTAGACCATCGTATTGATGCCTTCGGGCGTGTGCACTGTAGCACCTACCGGGCAAACCTGCTCGCAGGGAGCATTCTCGCAGTGCTGGCAAGTCATCGGCTGAAAGTGCGCCCGCGGCGCGGCCAGATCGCCCTCAAAGTAGGTATCGATGCGCAGCCACTGCATGTTGCGGCCGATGCGCACCTGCTGCTTGCCCACGACCGCGATATTGTTCTCGGCATAGCAGCTCACGATGCAGGCATTGCAGCCCGTGCAACTGTTCATGTCGATCGACATCGCCCATTTGTTTTCGCGGTAGCCCCAATTAGGAAAGAGCGTTGTCTCCATCTCGGGCGTGTCGCGTCCCTCGCCCTCGTGCGCGAATCCCGGGTTTGCCTTGAACTCTTCCAGCGTTGCGTAGCGAATAATGCCGCGTGGACCCAGCGCCTCATCTGCCTCGAGCGAGTTGTTGGCGTGGCCTGCGGGCTGACCGAATGTCGATCCGCGATGATCCTGGTAGTGACTCTTGGTGATCGCCAGACCCCACGTGCCGTCAACCTTCTTCAGCGATCCGGCCGCGTAAAGCGGCGCCCAGGTCGGACGAATCAGATAGGCATTGAATCCCGCACCCGAACCAACGCGCCCAGCAAACTCACGCCCATAACCCAGGTAGACCGTGACGGAATTATCGGGATGGCCCGGAGCAACAATCACCGGAGCCTTCACCTTGCCGTTGCCGACCGTCAGCTCCACGATGTCCTGTTCTTCGAGGCCGAGTTTAGTCAGCGTGTATCCGGAGACGATCGCCGCGTTGTCCCAGCTCAGATTCGTAACCGGCTTGGGTAGCTCCTGCAACCAGCCCACGTTCGACCAGCGCCCGTCGTACACATTCGGATCGGGCCGGAAGATGATCTCGAGCGCGTCCTTTGATGTAGGCACGGGAACGTTCGGCGCCGGGAGCGACTTTGCCGCTCCTGAAGAAGCGTAGGCCGTATTCGCGATCCAGCCATCGTGCAGCGCCTTGCGCCAGCCGGTTTCAAAGTCGCCCTTGATGTTGTCCCTCTGCGTGGCCCGAACCGCATCGAACGTGCTCAGCAACGGCTCGTCGAGCAGAGACTGAAAAACATTGTGCGCAGTCTTGCCGCCATAGAGCGGATCGATCAGTGGCTGCACAACCGATACCGTGCCGTCGTACGCGCGCGCGTCCGACCAGTTCTCGAGATAGTGCGCCGAAGGGATATGCCAGTGGGCAATCTGCCCCGTCTCGTCCGCATTGGGACCGAGATGCGCAACCACGTTCACCTTGTTGAAGGCATCGCCAAACTTCAGATCGGCGGGAGCATTGTAGACAGGGTTGCCGTTCAGGACGACCAGCCAGTCCACCTTGCCCGCATTCATGTCGGCAACCAGCGACTTGATGCCCGCAATCTGATCGCTGGGCATCGGAATCGACGGTTCGGACGAGACGGTCACCGTCTTGCCGACATTGCCCAGCGCAGTATTGATCGCGAGCGCCAGCGCCGCAACCGATTCGTCCTGATAGAGCCCCGGAAGAACCGCGCTCTTGCCCGCGTTCGCCTTCAAATCCTTCGCCAGCGCATTCAGAAATGCCGCCTGCTCGCCGGTCCATGCATACGACGGAGCAGTCGCACCGGGTGAGCCCACTGCCGCAGCCAACGCCGCCGCAAATGCCGGAATCTCGCTCGCCCGCAATGCAAGCCGATGCTCTGCCTTCATCCCCGTCGTGGTGGTCGAACTCTCCACGGAGTAGAGGCGATTCATGCCCTTCTCGGGCTCTTTGCGCCGCGACGCATATTCGCGCAACAGCTTGTGGAAGCCCGGATAGGCCGCGCCCGAGAGGAAGTCTGCATCAAGCGAGACAATCACCTCGGCCTGGCTCAGGTCGTATTGAACATTGACGCCCTTTTCGAGCCACGTGCCTGCGATCGCCGGGTCATATTGAACCAACGTCGCCTTCGGATAAGCCTTCTGGACTGCGGCCCACTGCCGCGCCAGAGTCGGCGAGGTGATCGTCGCGCTCAGGAAGTAAAGCCCGCTTCCATCTTTGCTGGCCGCAGCCTTCAGCCGCAGCTCCTGCACAAACTCTGCCCACTCGCGGGGTTCACCGCGATAGGTCACATGCTTGGAACGATCGGGATCGTACAACTCAAGCAGGGTGCCCTGCGAAAACACATCCGATCCGCCATGGTTATAGGCATGTTCCGGATTGCCGTCGACTTTGATCGGGCGAAACTGATCGCTCTTGACCAGCACCGGCACTGCGCCTGTGGGCAGCGGATTCGCGGTCGCAAAGTACATCGGCTTGCCCAGCACCAGATCTTCCGGTGCTTTCACATACGGATAAATGGGCTCGTCGGGTTGTTTCGTGCAGCCAGCCACGCCGGCCAGCGCCATTGAGGCGCCCATCAATTTAAGGAAGCCGCGCCGCGATACCGGATCCACCCACTCCTGCGCCGCACTCGGAAACTCGCGTTCCACTGCAGCCTGAAACTCAGCGGTGTCGGCCAGCTCGTCGATCGAGCGCCAATATCGTTTACCCTTCACGGCCTTCAGCTCTTCCCGCACCTGAGCCAAGCTCATGGAAGCGGGGGGCATTGGTGCGCCATCCCTGGGCGCAACCTTGTTGTCAGCGTTCTCCAAGGTGTTCCCCGTCGAATTCTTCATTGCTTCCATCTGCTCGCGGCTCATCGATGGCAGACCTCGCAGCTGGTCAGCTCTCGCGGCGTGCGAATGTGGTACTGCTTCTCGAGAAAATGTCCAAGCTCCATCTGGCCCGTGAACTTCTGGTAGCTCACCGGTGCTGGCAGCGCAGCCCCCGCGACATCGCCCGCCAGCCCCTTGGCCCCATGCAACGGCAACTCAAGCGAAGCCATCTGTGGTCCCGCTGTGCCTGGATCGCCGGTCACGCAATTCACGCTCTGCGCGGTTGGCGTACCCGCCTTGTCGTCGCCCACGGCACACCACACCGGATGATCTTCCCTCGGGCCTTCCCACGCCATGTTGTACACCTGGCTCGTAGGCCGCAGGTTCTTCGCCGGATTGCGATGGCAGTCGAGGCACCACTCCATTTGCAGCGTGTTCTGCGCATACATGAGCGGCATCATGTCCACGCGCCCATGGCAGCTCGAGCAACCCAGGCCCTTGTTCACGTGAATCTCGTGGCTGAAATAGGCAAAGTCGGGAAGATCGTGAACCTTGGTCCACACCAGCGATTCGCCGGTGGCCCAGCTGTTGCGCACCGGCTCAAGAAGCTGTGCGTTGGTCCAGATCTGTGCGTGGCAATTGATGCAGGTCTTGGTAGGGGGGATGCCGGCGTAGCTCGACTTCTCGACCGTCACATGACAGTACTGGCACTGCAGCCCAAGGCCCTGGACGTGATGCTTGTGGCTGAAGGGCACCGGCTGTTCGGGCCGTTGTCCTTGCCGCGTTACCCAGGGAGAGCGCTGCAACTCATCGAGCGTGACACCCAGTGCGATCACAATCAGCCCCGTCAATACCAGGCTCATGCGAGCCAAAGCATTGGAGCTGCGATCGAATATCTGCGCCATGAATGCTTTTCCTGCTTCGTCGTTCAGTTTTCATGCCGCAAGCTGCGCGCTGTGCCGGCGATCA
The DNA here is from genome assembly GCA_964585715.1 of uncultured Occallatibacter sp. Classification (GTDB taxonomy): domain Bacteria; phylum Acidobacteriota; class Terriglobia; order Terriglobales; family Acidobacteriaceae; genus Telmatobacter. The sequence continues at coordinate 16,846 of CAZPEZ010000053.1, read as the reverse complement.
CGCAACCTGCGGTCAATTATGTTTTTGTTGCAAAGAGAAGCTGCGCTTCGGTTGCCCCGAAAGTTCAATATAGCAGTCTGAACCTCGCACGCAATGTTCGGCTCACTTGAAAAACAAAAAATGTTTCGTCATGCGAAACACTCGTATCGCGCTGATGGAATTCGCCTTGTGACAAACAGTGATCCAATCGACACCTCACCTGTGCCCTGACGTCGCGCGTTTCAGAGAATGGGATTTCGCATCCAAGCTAGCACATCGATTTCACGCCGACTACTTCCAGCATGTGTGGATTTCAGCGACGCCGATCCGGTGGAGGCGTCGCGTAGCTCTCCGCAAAACTCTCGTCCGGCTGGGTCGAAGGCCATCCCACCATCACCAGAAAGACATCCAGCACGAACAACGCAATAGCCAGATCGTTGAACAACGTGGCCTGGCGCAGATTCGGCCAGAACTGATTTGCTGCCCACAGAAGAAACGCTGCGGCCAGCAGAATCGCCTTCACCATCTCCGCGGGCGCAGGCCACCGTGCCCCTTGATAGAGAAGGTAGGCGACGGCGATCAGAGCAAGAGGAAGCGCCGCCAGAGAATCATGTGCTCGGGCCGGGAATAGACCGGGCTTCACGTCCCACACCAGTAAGACAACAACACCGGCCAGTGTGACCACACCAAGCAACATTGGAAGCAAACGATGAGCCCGATCGAGACGAGCATGCATGCTTCCTTTATCGCGTCTCTCCCGCGAGGAATTCATTTAGAATTCGTAAAGGCGCTTCATCCGGGCGGCCGTCCGTCTCATAGTGCGATCTTTTTGCGGGCAGGATGCTCGGACACGAGATGTCTATCGAATAAAGCCCACGTCTCATGGATCCCCCACGTGAAGGCGAAGGCGTAAGAGGAACGGGGTTATGAAATACGCAGGACTGCTCGTGATGCCGGCCGGTTTCTTCCTTTCCATTGCCGCAATCCTGCTGTTTCCGGCTTCGCCCTCCCGGGCAGCGTTCGTCGCGTGTGGGCTCGCGGTTGAGGCGATGGGACTCGTGGTCGCGATCCGCGGACACATGCCGGGAGACCGCCGGTCATGATCGTAACCTCTCCGTCTCTATCCGAATCCGACTTCAACCTGGCGTTCGTGCTCCTGCTCCTGGCGCCGCTTGCGCCGGCTGGAGTTGCGTTACTGAACACCGGGCTAGGACGTGCTCGCTCCGCGGCGCAAGCATTGCTCGGCAGCCTGGTCGTCGTCGCCGCCGCCGTCCTCATCTTTGCCTTGATTGGCGCAACGTACGCGGACAGCTGGATTGGCGTTGGCCACGTGGCGCAGATCGCCGGCAAACGCTGGAACTGGGCCGGAACGGGTCCATGGTTTCTCAGCGGTTTCGATACCTCGTCCGCACGCGCTCAACTCGCGACGCTATTCGAGTTCCTTGCCCTCACTTTGGCGGTTCTTATCCCCTGGGGCTCCGGGGCGGACCGCTGGCGCCTCAGTGCCGGCGCCGCCACTGCCACAGTCCTCGCCGCGCTCGTCTTCCCCTTCTTCGCTCACTGGGCCTGGGGCGGCGGGTGGCTGGCACAACTCGGAGCGAACTTCGGGCTCGGTGCTGGATTCCTCGATCCCGGCGGTGCCGCCTCTGTTCATGTCCTTGGCGGACTCTCCGCACTGACGATCATCTGGATTCTCGGCCCACGGCGCGGAAAGTTCCCCAAAGAGGGGCTCGCCACAGCGATGCCTGGGCACCATGTTGTCTATGTCCTCTTCGGATGCCTCGTCGCATTCATCGGCTTTCTTGCCTTCAATGCGGCGGGGGCGATGATTTGGCTGGGCGCAGCACCCTCTCAGCTTCCCCGCACAGCGATCGATACTCTCCTCTCGGCCGCCGCGGCGCTCGCGGCTACCTTTGTCATGACCCGCATCCGCTTCGGCAAGCCCGACGCCAGCCTCTGCGCCAATGGATGGCTCGCCGGCCTGGTTACATCCAGTGCATGCTCCAGCCTCGTGTCTCCAATCGAGGCCATCTTTACCGGAATTGTCGCCGGGATCGGTATCCCCCTGCTCGTTGAGTTCCTCGAGCTCGCCGTGTCCATTGACGATCCCTCCGGCGCCATCTCTGTACATGCCGCCAGCGGTCTCTGGGGAATCATTGCCGCCGGACTCTTTGCTCCACAGCCCGGCCAGTTGCTCGCCCAGCTGATCGGAGTAGCAACCTTGCTCGGATTGATCCTGCCGGTCGTTTATCTGCTCTTTGCCCTGCTGAACCGCATCGTTCCCTTCCGGGTCGACTCGGACGGAGAGAGAGTCGGCATGGACCTGCACGAACTGGGCGGCGGCGCTTATCCCGAGTTCGTCATTCACCGCGACGACTCGTACCGCTGACGCCGCCAAGAGGCCAGCCAGGGCACGCATGACCTCATGGCAATTCAACAAAAGTACAATTTCAGTTCATTACAAAACGCTATAATCTGCCCCAGGAATTCCTCACGGCATGGGTGCTCTCACACACCTCTTTTATCCCTGGGGTCTGCTCCTCCAGGGCGCGGCAGTAGTGCACTTTATCCGCCGTCGCCCCGACACGTACTGGCTCTATATCATTCTGTTTCTCGGCCCGATCGGTGCGCTGGTCTACATCTTCGCGGAAGTCGTGCCTGACGCTCCTCTACTCAACCAGTCACTGAAGGGTGTGGCCCGGCGCAGACACATTGGGGCCCTTGCGCTTGCCATTCGCGACAATCCATCATCCGGCAACTATGAGGACCTGGGTGAGTTGCTCATGGAGGAGGGAAAGCTTGGGGCCGCACGGGAAGCGTTTGACCAGGCTATCGCCAAACGCTCCACAACGCTCGACACTTTCTACCACCGCGGTGTCTGCGCTGTGTTGCAGGGCGATGCGACCGCAGCTCTGCCTGATCTCGAGAAAGTTGTCGAGAAGGACCCTAATCATGACTTTCACCGAGCAGCAGGCCTGCTCGCCCACGCCTACGCCCTCGCCGGTCAGGCGGAAAAGGCCGAGCCGCTCTTTCGCAGGGTGACCGTGGTCTCGACGCTGTCCGAAACCTACCTGAACTTTGCCAACTTTCTGGCGACGCAGGCGCGGAATCAGGAAGCTCGCCAGTGGGCGCAGAAGGTGCTCGACAAACAGCCCACCATGCCCTCGTATCTTCGTCGCCGCGAGCGGCCCTGGTTCCGGCGCGCACGCAGGATCCTTAAGCAGCTTCCCGCTTAACCGCCCGGCCCGATCTGGGCTTTGGTTCAATGCTTTGCCAGCAGCAGCATCAACGCGAACAGCGCCACCGGTACCAGCGCCATCCCCGTGTAGAGAAGGACTTTTTTGTTTACTCCACGGCGCCCTGCACTTCGACCGCCGCGCCCTTCCACACCCACCTGGTCCTGGTGCTCGAGGTCCCACATCATCTCGTGCGCCGTGGCATAACGGTGGCGTGGATCGCGCTCCAGCGCGCGGTAGACGATCTCCTCCAGTTCTGGAGAGATCTCGGCGTTTAGCTTCCGGGTTGAGGGCGGGTCAATCAAAAGGCGCTCGTTCATGGCGGCCAGCGGGTTCGGCCCGCCGAAGGGCACCTGGCCCGTCAGCATCTCGTAAAGCATGATGCCCAGCGAATAGATATCGCTCCGCTGGTCGCCCCGTTGGCCCTTTACCTGCTCCGGTGAGATGTAGTCGGGCGTGCCGAGCGTCGCCGACAGGTTCGTGAAAGTGAGGCGGCGCGCGTCTTCCTTCATTGCAATGCCGAAGTCGATCAGCTTGATGCTGCCGTCCTCGTCGACCATCACGTTCTCAGGCTTCAGGTCGCGGTGCACGATCCCGCGTTTGTGCATATAGTCGAGCGCGTCGCAAATCTTGAGCGTGATCCCCACAGCGCGTTCGACCGGCAATCGCTTTTCTTCATTTAGCAGGGTCCGCAGTAGCCTACCCTTGGCCCACTCGATGACCATGTAAACGCGGCTGCGGTATTCGCTGTTGAAGGTCTTCACCACGCCAGGGTGGTCCAGTAGCTGGCCGATCTCCTCCTCGCGCTTGAAGCGCTCGAAAAGGATGGGGTCCGACTCCATCTCCGACCGCGGAACCTTCAGGGCCACCTGCACGCCGTTCTCGAGATTGGTCGCCCTATAAAGCACCGCCATCCCACTGTGGGCGACAACCGCATCCACGCGGTAGTGGTCGACTTGTTCTCCGGACTCGAGTTCTTTCATGCAGGCCTGACTTGCGATGGCAGCTTCATTCTTTCATGCAGATACGTAAGAAATTTGTCAGGAATTACGAAAGAAGCTCCGGGATACCCTGCTGAGCTATCACGTCCTAGATAACTCAGCCCACGGGACTTTTGCGTGCCTTTCCGGCAAAGCCGGCCTTATGATGAAAAAACGTATGCACCGCATCGCGAAGGCTCTGGCGTTCTGCCTGGTGGTCGCTCCTGCGCCCACATGGGCGGGCGCACCCTCTCCTTTTCACGGTGCTCATCCCGAATTTCAGGAAACCGGCTTCCTGAACCGAACCGTGGATCTGCATGGAGCCACATACCGCTTTCAGGTCTACCTTCCCGAAGACTTCCGTCGCGACGATCGCCGGCAATGGCCGGTCATCCTGTTTCTCCATGGGCGCGGCGAACGCGGAGGCGAGGGGATGTGGCAAACACAGGTAGGCCTGCCCTCCGCCGTGCGCGATCATCCGGAACGCTGGCCGTTCATCATCGTCATGCCGCAGTGTCCGCAGCTGCACTACTGGACCGATCCGGACATGATGACGATGGCCTTGGCGGCTCTCGATCAGGAGACTATCGAGTTCCACGCCGACACATCCCGCACCTATCTCACCGCGCTCTCCCTTGGCGGTTACGGCGCTTGGGAACTGGCGCGCACCTATCCCAAGCGATGGGCAGCGATCGCCCTCGCCGCCAGTGGCATCTTCTGGAGCTATGCCCCCGAACGCTGGCATGAAGTCGCTACGCTGCCGGGCGAGTACGCGCATGCCATTGGGCGCACGCCTATCTGGCTCTTCCACGGCAGCGACGATCCGGTCGTGCCTGTGCGCGAAGACGAACTGATGTACGCCGCGCTCAAAGCCTCTGGCGGTCACGTCCGCTATTGGGTCTACCAGAATCTGAAGCACGACTGCTGGTTCCGCGCGTTTAACGAGTCCGACCTCCCTCGCTGGCTCCTGGCGCATCGCGTTGATCCGAAGCAGGAACCCGCACCCTTCGCCGAACGGCTGGTTATCCCACTGCATCCGCCGGCGCTTCATCTAACCCCGGCCCAACTGGAGAGCTTCGCCGGGGAATACGCCGACGAGCACGGCGCTTTGGCGGTCACCATCTTTCGCCAGGGCGACCAGCTGTATGAGAAGGGCATCCATGGCGAAATCACCGAGTTGGCTGCCGAGTCTCTCGCAACCCTCTTCTACCCCAACGGTTCCAGCATGACCCGCATCGCGGTCGAGCGCGACCCGGAAGGTCACATTACGGAGCTGGTTCTTCGCGACGACCGCCACGAAGAACGATGGGAACGAATGCGTCTCGACTCGCGTATTCACTCCCAGCCGGAATAAGAACGTCGGTCGCGAGCAGGGGTTGCAAAACCCCTCTCGAGCCGGCAGAAGGAGGGCACGATGTTTTGTAGCGCATGTGGTCAAGCTTTGGCGGCCGGACAGCCCGTTTGTGCCCAGTGCGGCCGCCCGGTCGCAGCACCGATTCCTCCGATCCCCAACTTCGACTTCCAGCTCCAGAACTATGCCAGCCGCATCCGTGCGCTCAGCATTGTCTGGTTCGTCTATGGCGGCCTCTCGCTGGCCTTCGGCTTCATCGGACTGACCGTTGCCGGCTCGTTCCTGCATGGCGGCTGGGGGCCCTGGGGCCATTCGTTTGGGCCCGGATGGTGGTTCGGCCCAGCCCTGATCCGATTCGGCTGGTCCATGATGGTGGTTCGCTCGGCACTCGCGGTATTCGCCGGCTGGGGCCTGATGGAACGCGCGCCGTGGGGCCGGGTGGTGGCCGTCGTCGCCTCGATCTTCTCCCTGTTTCACATCTTCCCCATTGGGCTCGCACTCGGCATCTGGACCCTCGTGACGCTGCTCGGCTATCGCAACACCACACTCTACGATCAGCTCTAGTGTGCTCTAGTGTCTCTGCTGCAGGCCGTCATCTGTCACACGGAAGCGGCCTGCCTCTGCCCTACAATTGACCCATGAGTTTTCCGCAAAATCGTATGCGCCGCCTGCGGCGCACCGAATCACTGCGCGCCCTGGTTCGCGAAACCTCGCTTGAGCCCGGCGACCTGATCTACCCCCTCTTTCTCTGCCCTGGCACAGGTGTACGCAACGCGGTGAGTTCCATGCCCGGGGTCTTCAATCTCTCCATCGATGAAGCCGTCCGCGAAGCCGAAGAGGCCGCACAGTTGGGGATCGCAGGCCTGCTGCTCTTCGGCCTGCCCGACGCCAAGGACGAGCAGGCCACCGGCGCCTGGGATGACAACGGCATCGTCCAGCAGGGACTGCGCGCCCTCAAACAATCGCAGGCCAGCAAAAAGCTCGTGCTCATCGCCGATGTCTGCCTCTGCGAGTACACCAGCCACGGCCATTGTGGCGTCGTCAAGAAAACAGGCGACGAGTTCTTCGTCGACAACGACCCATCGCTTGTACTCCTTGCGCGAACCGCAACGAGTCTGGCGCGCGCAGGCGCCGATATCGTCGCTCCCAGCGACATGATGGACGGTCGCGTGGCCGCGATCCGCGAAGACCTCGACAAGAACGGCCTCACCGAGACGCCGATTCTCAGCTACGCCTCGAAGTTCGCCTCGGCCTTCTACGGGCCCTTCCGCGAGGCCGCCGACTCCGCCCCCCAGTTCGGTGACCGCCGAAGCTACCAGATGGATGGCGCCAATCTCCGCGAAGCTCTGCGCGAGATTCAGCTCGATCTCGAAGAAGGCGCCGACATGATCCTGATGAAGCCGGCGATGCCCTACCTCGACATCGTCCTCGCTGCGCGCGAGCGTTTTGATGTCCCCATGGGGGCGTATCAGGTCTCGGGTGAATACTCCATGCTGCAAGCCGCATTCGCAAAGGGCTGGCTCGATCGCGATCGCACCATCCTCGAATCGCTGATCGGCATTCGCCGCGCCGGTGCCGACTTCATCGCCACTTACTTCGCCAAGGACGCTGCAAAGCTCCTCGCACGGTAGGGCGTATCGATCAATAAACCCTAGAGCCGCTTGCGAAGAAACTCAAACACCACGTAGCCGATCGCCGCCGAAACCAGCGCAATCCCAGAATTGGTCGCGGTAAGAATGTCCCGCAACGCGTACGCGAAAGTCTTCCCCGCTCCGTTCGCAGCCGTGAACTCCCCCATCAGTAGATTCGAATAAAAGAGGAAGATGATGAACGCGATCTCGATCACCGCTCGAAAGAGGCGGGTCAGGCGTCCTTTGTCACGGGAAGGTTGCTGCATGGATTCTCAATCGTAGCAAGAACCCACCGGCGGGCTTCCACCGTTGCCCCATCCGGCCTGCAAAGCGCGGACCGGTTGAGGCCCTTGGGTTCTATTCGTTGATGAACGCCAGCAGATCCTCGTTCACCTGGTTCTTGTGCGTCGAGCACAAACCATGCGGCGCGCCCGGATAGATCTTCAGGTTCGCACCCTTCACCAGCTTCGCCGACAGCATCGCCGAGTCACCGATCGGCACAATCTGATCGTCGTCCCCGTGAAGAATCAGCGTAGGCACATCGATCTTCCTGAGGTCGGCAGTGAAATCCGTCTCTGAGAACTGCTTGATGCAGTCGTACGCAGCCTTGAACCCCGCCGTCATGCCCTGCATCCAGAAAGAATCACGCAGCCCCTGCGACACCTTCGACCCTTCGCGATTGGCGCCATAAAACGGAATCGTCAGATCCTTGAAGAATTGCGACCGGTCGTCCAGCACATTGGCGCGGATCTCGTCGAAGACCTCGATCCCCAGCCCTCCTGGATTGGCCTCCGTCTTCAGCATCAGCGGCGGCACAGCGCCAATCAGCACTGCCTTCGCCACGCGCTTCGATCCGTGCCGGGCGATATAGCGCACAACTTCACCGCCGCCCGTCGAGTGCCCTACATGAATCGCTTTCTTCAGATTCAGCTCGTCCACAAGTTCGTCGAGATCGTCGGCATACGTGTTCATGTCGTTGCCGTCCCATGGCTGGTCCGAACGCCCGTGGCCGCGCCGATCGTGCGCAACCGTGCGAATACCGCGCGACGCAAGAAAGAGCATCTGGTCTTCCCAGGCATCGGAACTCAGAGGCCACCCGTGGCTGAAGACGATGGGCTGCCCCGTGCCCCAGTCTTTGTAGTAAATCCGCGTGCCGTCTTTGGTCTTAAACGTAGGCATAACTGCACTCCTGTCTTAATCGGTTGGGAAAGTTTCGTTCGCTGTCGATGGAAGGCGATGTGCAAACAGCGCCCCTCGTACCGGCCTTGTCGCGACTGCGAGCATATCAATTCCAGCTCAAGAAACCGTGAACGCCGGACGCGCGACGCACAAAATCCTTTGCGCCACGCCATGTCTGTGTTCTTCTAAAAGCTCCTACCTATGCTCAGGCACCTCGAACGCTACTTTGAGTTCACACATCTGGGAACCAACTGGCGCACCGAGATTCTCGCCGGCGTCACGACCTTTCTCACGATGGCCTACATCGTGCTGGTCAACCCGGCGATCCTCGCCGCCGCGGGCGTCCCTCTGCCTGCAGTCACCGCCGCCACCTGCCTCTCTGCGGCGTTCGGCTCAATTCTCATGGGCATCCTTGCGCGCTATCCCATCGCGCTCGCGCCCGGCATGGGCCTCAACGCCTACTTCACCTACACCGTCTGCCTCAAAATGCACATCCCCTGGCAGACCGCACTCGGCGCAGTGTTCATCTCCGGCGTAATCTTTCTCGCCCTCACCGGCGCGGGCATTCGCCAAATGATTCTCCGCTCCATCCCCCACGAACTCTACGCCGCCGTCGCCAGCGGCATCGGCCTGTTCATCGCCTTCATCGGCTTTCGCAACGCAGGCCTTGTCGTCAGCGATCCGGCAACCCTCGTCGGGCTGGGCAACATCCGTAACCCGACCACGGCGCTCGCGCTCTTCGGCCTGATCCTCATGGTTGCCCTCGAAATCAAGAAAATCCGTGGCTCGATTCTCGTCGGCGTGCTCGTCACCACCGGCATCGCCTGGGCCTTCGGTCTGGTGCACTGGGCGCCCGCCGCTGGAGGCTTTCAAAGCCTGGCCGGCACATTTCTCAAGCTCGACATTCGTGGCGCCCTCAACAAGGGCCTCCTCGAAATCATCTTCGTCTTCTTCTTTGTCGATCTCTTCGACAACCTCGGCACACTGGTCGCCGTCACCAAGCGCGCCGGCCTCATCGCCGCCGATCACTCGATTCCACGCCTCAACCGCATCCTGCTCGCCGACGCCACCGCTACTGTCTTCGGCTCCCTGACCGGCACATCCACCGTGACCAGCTATGTCGAGTCCACAGCGGGCGTCGCAGCCGGTGGACGGTCAGGCATCACTGCCATCGTGACCGGCCTGCTCTTCCTCGCTGCCGTTGGAGCCGCACCCTTCGTCGGAGTCGTCCCATCCGCGGCAACCGCACCTGCCCTCATTCTCGTCGGGTCGCTCATGCTCGCCACCATCACCGAGATTCGCTGGCACGAACCGCTCGTCGCCGTCCCTGCATTTCTCACACTGATCCTGATCCCGCTCACCTACTCCATCGCCAACGGACTCGGCTTCGGCATCATCGCCTGGGCCATCCTCCATCTCGCCACCGGCAACTACCGCCGCCAGGACTGGCTGCTCTACATCCTCGCCGTCCTCTTCCTGCTGCGCTTCATCTATCTCGGCGCAAGCTAAAATCGGAACGGCGTAGTTTGATTCCGAGGCACGAATCATGCACTGGACGATCTTTCCGGCTTATTTCTTCGGGGGAGCTTTCCTCGCGAACGCCCTGCCCCACCTGAGTAACGGCATCTCCGGCCGCCCCTTCCAAAGCCCCTTTGCCTCGCCACCAGGACAAGGTCTGTCTTCCTCGACCGTGAACGTCGTGTGGGGATTCTTCAATCTCGTCGCGGCCTACCTGCTGATCGTGCGGGTGGGTAGCTTTGACCTGCACAATGTCGTGCATGTCGCTCTCGCCGGCGCCGGTATTCTGATCATGGCAGTCATGATGGCCCGCCACTTCGGGCAATTTCACGGAGGCCGATGAGCACACCCGCCGCCGTCTCGCGCTGGCTTTGCTGCGCGCTGATCTTGTGCACGTCTTGTCTCGGGGTGGGACCTGCCTTCGGCGTCTTCGCTGCCGACTCCTACCGCGTAGTGCACACCTACCCGCATGACCAGCAGGCTTTCACGCAGGGCCTTGTCTATCTCGACGGCCATCTCTACGAGAGCACCGGCATCGAAGGCAAATCGTCTTTGCGCGAGGAAGACCTGGAAACCGGTCGCATCCTCAAGTTCCAGGAGGTGCCCGATAAGTACTTCGCCGAAGGCCTCACCGACTGGGGCAACACGCTCATCCAGCTCACCTGGCAGTCGCACGTCGCTTTCGTCTACGATCGCGCTACGCTTCGCTATCTGCGCTCCTTCAACTACGACGGCGAAGGATGGGGCCTCACGCACGATTCAAAAAACCTGATCCTGAGCGACGGATCCAATACGCTGCGCTGTTTCGATCCAGCCACATTTCGCGAAACACGCCGCATCACCGTCATGGATCATGGCAAGCCGGTACCGCAACTCAATGAGCTTGAGTTCATCCACGGCGAAATCTACGCCAACGTCTGGCACGCGGATCGCATTGCACGAATCTCCCCTGCGACAGGTCAGGTCCTCGGCTGGATTGACTTGAGTGGCATACTCCCGTCAAGCGAACACTCAACCGCGGAAGCGGTCCTCAACGGCATTGCGTACGACGCCGCGCACGACCGCCTCTTCGTCACCGGCAAGCTCTGGCCAAAGATCTTCGAGATCAAAGTCGTTCCCGGCCGATCGAAGACGGGCAGCCGATAGCTGGCATCGCCTTGAATTGATGTAGCGGGAGTCACACCGAAGCGCGACCGTTGCCCCGTATACTTCCGCCGAGGCCAGACGCGATGGATTTTCCATCTTTCTCAACTCCAACGGTGTTGCAGAATGCGGCGATCCTAACCGTCGTCCTCGCCTTCGCCGGCTACCTGGTCACATTCCTGAGCGCGCGCATGCTCGCGCAACGCCGCGACAAGCTCAAGCTCGTCAACAAGCGGCTCAACGAGTTTTACGGCCCCCTCTATGTCGCGTCCGAGGCGGGCAACATCGCCTATCGGTCTCTCCTCAACAGGCAGGGCAAGCAGAAGAGCGACCCCATCCTCGACTCCGAAATGAAGGATTGGGTTCTTTGGATGATCACGATCTTCATGCCGCTGAACGATGTTCGCGAGAAAATCATCATCGAGAAGGCCTACCTCATCGTCGAAGAGCAGATGCCGCAGTGCCTGCTGGACTTCGTAACCCACGTGGTGGGTTACAAGGCTGTCCTGGCGAAGTGGGGCGACGGCGATTACTCTGAACGCCGTTCGACAATTGGCTGGCCGCCCGAGTTCGATGTCTATGTGCGAAGGTCCTACGCTGCACTCAAGGCCGAGCAGACGGAGCTCATGCACAGCGCGGTCTGGCGATTGTGGCGCCATCTATTCGCGCAGAGGGCCCCAAAGTAGGTGGAAAGCCTCGAACTCACTCAGGCTTAGAGCGCAGGCGTCGGCACCGGCAGAGAAAGATTTTCCCACAGCCGCAGCGTCGGCTCAGCCTGATTGACCGTATAGAAATGTAAACCCGGCGCGCCGTTGCGCAGCAGCGTCTCGCACAGGCGCGTCACCACACTCGCGCCAAACTCCAGCAGTGCCGGCTTGTCGTCCTGCAGTTGTTCCAGGCGCAGGCGAATCCAGCGCGGCAGTTCCGCACCACAGCCCGAGCAAAACCGCACGATGTTCGCAAAACTGGTAATCGGCATGATGCCAGGCACAATCGGAATCCGGATGCCCGCCTTCTCGCAACGCTCCATGAAATCAAAGTACGCATCGGCGTTGTAAAAAAGCTGCGTCAGCGCGCTGTCCGCACCAGCTTCCACCTTGCGGCAGAAGTTGTCGAAATCCGCTCCCGCACTCGTCGCTTGTGGATGCATCTCTGGATAGGCAGCCACTTCGATCTTGAACCAGTCGCCATGGGTCTCGCGAATAAACGCGACCAGTTCGCTCGCGTAGTGAAACTCGCCTGGCGCCGCCGGACTCAAAGCGGTCGCAGGCAAATCCCCACGCAGCGCCACGATGCGGCTCACGCCCGCATCGCGATAGCGCTGCAGATGCGCCTCGATGTTCGCCCGCGTCGATCCAATGCAGGTCAAGTGCGGAGCAACTTCGATCCCCGTGTGCCGCACCACGGTCAGCAGGGTCTCATATGTCCCATCCTGATCGGACCCGCCTGCGCCATGGGTGACCGAGAAATACTCCGGCCTTACCGCAGCTAGCTTTTCCAGCACAGCCGGCAGCTTGGCCGCTGCCTCAGGCGTGCGCGGCGGGAACAGTTCGAACGAAAACTTCGGCGAAGAAGTCATAAGAATCTAAGAGTAACGATTGCTAAACAATCGGAAATCAGGGACCCGCTTTGCTGATCCCTGATACCTGATACCTAGTACCTGTAAAACTCCGCCTTGTACGGCCCTTCCATCGGCACGCCAATGTAGTCGGCCTGGCGCTGCGTCAGCTTGGTCAGCTTCACGCCGATCTTCTCCAGGTGCAGCCGGGCCACTTCCTCGTCCAGCTTCTTGGGTAGCGTGTAGACGTTCACTTTGTAGCTGTCCTTGTTCTTCCACAGGTCGAGCTGCGCCAGAGTCTGGTTGGCAAAGCTGTTCGACATCACGAAGCTCGGATGGCCCGTCGCGCAGCCCAGATTCACCAGCCGCCCTTCGGCGAGGATGAAGATGCTGTTGCCCGTCGGGAACGTGTAAACGTCCACCTGGGGCTTGATGTTGAGCTTCTTCACACCCTTCTCGGCATTCAGCCGGTCCATCTGAATCTCGTTGTCGAAATGCCCGATGTTGCAGACGATCGCTTGATCCTTCATGGCCTTCATGTGCTCAAGGGTGATGATGTCCACGTTGCCGGTCGTGGTCACGTAGATATCGCCGCGGCCGAGCGTGTCTTCGATCGTCGTTACTTCGTAGCCTTCCATCGCGGCCTGCAGAGCGTTGATCGGGTCGATCTCCGTCACAATCACGCGAGCGCCCATGCCGCGCAGCGAGTGCGAGCAGCCCTTGCCCACATCGCCATAGCCGCACACCACCGCAACCTTGCCCGCCACCATCACGTCGGTCGCGCGCTTGATTCCATCGGCCAGGGACTCGCGGCAGCCATACAGGTTATCGAACTTCGACTTGGTCACGGAGTCGTTCACGTTGATCGCCGGCACCAGCAGCTTGCCCTTTTCCAGCATCTGGTAGAGCCGATGCACGCCCGTCGTCGTCTCCTCCGAGACGCCGCGCCACTCCTTCACCACCTTGTGCCAGTGTTGCGGATTTTCCGCATACACCTTCTTCAGCAGGTCCTTGATCACCTGCTCTTCATGGCTTCCCGAAGGCGAGTCGACCCACTTGTCGCCGTTCTCGAGCTCATAGCCCTTGTGAATCAGCAGTGTCACATCGCCGCCGTCGTCGACCACTAGCTCCGGCCCCTTGCCGCCTTTGTGCGTGAGCGCCAGATAGGTGCAGTCCCAATACTCTTCCAGCGACTCGCCCTTCCACGCGAACACCGGCACGCCCGTCGCAGCAATCGCAGCCGCCGCGTGGTCCTGTGTCGAGAAGATATTGCACGAGGCCCAGCGGACCTCTGCTCCCAAAGACGTCAGGGTCTCAATCAGCACCGCGGTCTGAATCGTCATGTGCAGCGAGCCGGTCACGCGCACGCCCTTCAGCGGCTTCTCGGCTGCGTACTTGTTGCGGATCGCCATCAAGCCCGGCATCTCGTGCTCGGCAATCGCGATCTCTTTGCGGCCCCAGTCGGCGAGTGAAAGGTCGGCGACTTTGTAGGCAAGCTGTTCAACTTCGAGTGTGGGGGTTGCCATGCAAGCTCCTTGATATCGACGTATCGTGATACATTGATGTGTAGCAGAATTCCTGTATGTCGTCAATTACCAAAACGCTCCGTGCGCTCGCCGAGCCCAACCGGCTCCGTATCCTCTTGCTTCTAAAGGAGGAAGAATTGCCGGTAGCGGAGCTGCAGGAAATTCTGACCATGGGCCAGAGCTCGATCTCGACCCACCTTTCGCAGCTCAAACAGGCAGGACTCGTCGAAGACCGGCGCACTGGCAAGAATAACCTCTATCGCTTATCAGCCACGGAGCACAATGCCATGATCGCGGGATTGCTCGACGCAGCCAGGCTGGAGACGGCCGAAGCCGCTGCCGACCAGGCCGCCATGCGTCGCGTCGTCAAGAAACGCCAGGACAGGATGCGCGCCTTCTTCGACAGCATGGCCGGCCGCCTTGGCAAAGACTACGTTCCCGGCAAATCGTGGAAGAGCACTGCCGAAGGCTTCCTTCATCTCTTGCCGCCTCTGACCATCGCCGATCTCGGCTCCGGCGACGGGGGCTTCGCCGTTTTACTCTCCCAGAACGCAGTGCGAGTGATCGGGGTCGACTCGTCCGAAAAAATGCTCGATGTAGCCCGCGACCAGGCGCGGCGCGCAGGAGCCTCGAATGTCGAGTTCCGTCTTGGAGAGATGGAAGAAGTGCCCATCGACGACGCCTCCGTCGACCTCGTCTTCTTCTCCCAGTCCCTGCACCACGCCGCGCATCCCGAGCGCGCCATCCGCGAGGCCGCACGCATTCTGCGCCCCGGCGGCCGCATCGTGATCCTCGATCTCGCCAAGCACCGTTTCGAAGAAGCCCGCGAACTCTACGCCGACGAGTGGCTGGGCTTCACTGAAGCCGAGATCGAAGCCATGCTCACCGGCGCAGGCTTCACCGATGTCCGCGCGTCCGTCGTCGATAAAGACCCCGACGCTCCGCAGTTCCAGACGCTGCTGGCCGTAGGGAAAAAGAGCTGACCAACCACCTGATTGCGGATGCTCAGATGCGCCGAAGTCCGGGAAGTGAGTCACTTGGAAATCTTCGAGTTACGAAGGACCGTCCGCTTGGCCCCAACCAATCATTACTTCCACTAAGCCGACTTCAGGGATTAATCCGGGCGAAGCCGCGTCGAGAGTGACGGGGTGCGCACAACTGGTAGTCATTATGGTGTGACCGGCCCGCTGCGCTAGTCGTGGGTTAGGCTGAGTTTGTTTGAAGAACGCCAGTCCAGAGCCACAAGCGGAGGGAACCGGTCATGAGAGAGAAGTTACGATTTTTGGGCATGGATGTCCATGCCGAAACGATAGCTGTAGCAGTAGCCGAACCTGGTGGCGAGGTTCGGAGCCTGGGCACGATTGCCAACCGCGAAGATTCGATCCGCAAGTTCATCAAGAGGCTTGGTTCTCCCGAGCAACTGCGGGCCTGCTATGAAGCCGGCCCGACGGGCTTCGTACTCTACTGGCAACTGACGCAACTGGGAGTCAAGTGCGATGTGATTGCACCATCGCTGGTTCCGAAGAAGCCGGGGGATCGTGTCAAGACAGACCGGCGGGATGCGTTGAAGCTTGCACGCAGTCACCGCTCCGATGATCTGACCGCGGTATGGGTACCGGATGAGGCTTCAGAAGCATTACGAGACCTTGTACGGGCGCGAGAGGCGGCCAAGCAGGATCAGTTGCGCGCGCTACACCGGTTGACCAAGCTGCTGCTGCGCACAGGCCGGCGTCCTCCGCATGGAGTAAAGGTGTGGACCGAACGTCACGCGGAGTGGCTCCAGCAGGTTGGCTACACGCATCCTGCGCAGGAAGCCACGCTGCTTGATTGCCTGCACGAAGTTCAGCACATGGACGAACGAGTCAAGCGTTTAGAAAAGGCGATTGTGGAAGTGATTCAGCTGGCTCCCGCGTCGATGCAGGAAGTAGTCCGCGGCTTACAGGCATTGCGCGGCATTGCGCACCTCTCGGCAGTCACGATTGCTGTTGAGCTGGGCAACATCACATCCCGATTCGAGTGCGCACGAGATCTGATGGGGTATAGCGGAGCATTTCCGAGCGAAGACTCCAGCGGCAAGCGTATTCGAAGAGGAGGCATTACCAAGTCAGGCAACGCGCACCTCCGACGTATCGTGGTCGAATCGGCCTGGAGCTATCGACATCGACCAGCGATCGGAGCCCGGCTACGCAGGCGACAGGAAGGACTTCCGGCAGAGATCACCGAGATTGCATGGAAGGCGCAAAATCGTCTGCACAAGCGCTACATGATGCTGATGGCTCGAGGCAAGGATCAGAGAAAAACCATGACAGCAGTCGCACGCGAACTGCTGGGCTTCATCTGGGCCATCGGGATCAAGGCCGAAGCGGGCTGCAAACAACAAATGGCGGCATGACGAGAACCGAAAGAACAACAGCAAAACCTTCCAAATAAGGAAAAAGCAAAAACAAATCAACCCATGAACAACGTTTTCCAACTCGAGGGCAGGGTCAGCCGCAGCCGAGGCAAGCACGAAGGAGAATCCTCGACCGAAGTTTGCGACAGGCTCAGCCGGACTCGCGTGTGTAGTCAGAGGCAGCTCCCGACGGATCATGATTATGCGGTTCCGACCCGCGAATATCAGCTTGATCAATCGTCGCCATTACCTGCCACGGCTGCTGATGACCTTGTCCTCGAAGTACAACGACAAAAACAACCTCAGCGATTCGCAGATATTGACAGGTCACACCATATCAACTTCCGGATGGC
>CAZPEZ010000052.1:0-35277 GCA_964585715.1 uncultured Occallatibacter sp. | reverse complement strand
AAGTGATATGGTGTGACCCTGTCAATAGCTGCAAATCGGTGGGTGGTTTTTGTCTTTGTCTTTTCGAGGACAAGGTCAGCAGCAGCCGTGGCAGGTAATGGCGACGATTGATCAAGCTGATATTCGCGGGTCGAAACCGCATAATCATGATCCGTCGGGAGCTGCCTCTGACTAACCGCGCGAGTCCGGCTGGGCCTGTCGCATACTTCCGCCGAGGGTTCTCCTTCGTGCTTGCTCCGGCTGCGGCTGACCCTGTCCTCGAGTTGGAGATGGTTGTTCATTGGTTGATTTGTTTTGCTTTTTCCTTATTTGGAGAAGTCTTTTGCTTTTGTTCTTTCGGTTCTCGTCATGCCGCCATTTGTTGTTTGCAGGCTGCTTCGGCCTTGATCCCGATGGCCCAGATGAAGCCCAGTAGTTCTCGTCCGATAGCCGTCATGATCTTCCTCTGATCCTTGCCTGTAGCCATCAGTTTCATGTAGCGGCGGTGGAGCCGGTTCTGCGCTTTCCATGCAATCTCGGTGATCTCTGCAGGAACCCCTTCCTGTCGTCTGCGCAACTTAGCTCCGATCCATGGCCGGTGCCGATAGCTCCATGCTGATTCGACTACGATTCGTCTGAGGTGCGCGTTGCCGGACTTGGTAATGCCGCCTCTTCGAATGCGCTTGCCGCTGGAGTCTTCGCTTGGAAACGTCCCGCCATAGCCCATCAACTTCCGAGCACTCTGGAACCGAGAGGTGATGTTGCCCAGCTCGGTTGCGATCGACACGGCCGAGATATGAGCCACACCACGCAGAGCCTGTAGACCTCGGATCACTTCCTGCATGGGCTGTGGAGCCAGCTTCACCACTTCCAGGATGGCCTCTTCCAATCGTCTGACTCGCGCTCCCATGTGCTCGACTTCGTTCAAGCAATCTACCAGCGTGGCTTCCTGTGCCGGTTGCGTGTAATGGATCTGCTGAAGCCACTCCATGTAACGCTCCGTCCAGGCCTTTACTGCCGGCGGCGGACGATGGCCCGAGCGCAGCAGGAACTTCGTCAGCCGGTGCCGTGCGCGTAACTGATCCTGCTTGGAAGCCTCCCGCTGTCGGACCAGATCGCGCAATGCTTCTGAGCCTTCATCCGGAACCCACACCGCGGTCAGATCGTCAGAGCGGTGACTGCGCGCCAGCTTCAACGCGTCCCGCCGGTCAGTCTTCACCCGGTCTCCGGGCTTCTTCGGAACCAGCGTTGGCGCCACCACCGCGCACTCGACGCCCAACTGCGTCAGTTGCCAGTACACCACGAAGCCTGTCGGGCCAGCTTCGTAGCAGGCACGCAGCTGCTCTGGCGAACCAAGCTTCTTGATGAACTTGCGAATCGAATCTTCCCGGTTGGCGATCGTGCCCAGGCTGCGTACCTCGCCATCCGGCTCGGCGACGGCTACCGCTATCGTTTCGGCGTGGACATCCAAACCCAAAAATCGTAACTTCTCTCTCATGACCGGTTCCCTCCGCTTGTGGCTCTGGACTGTAGTTCGTCAAACAAACTCAGCCTAACCCACGACTAGCGCATCGAGCCGGTCACACCATAATGACTAACCCGGATCAGGGTTCGAAACTCGCGGCTCTGTTCGGTTCCGTTGGGACCGCTACGGTGAGCAACGATGTATTGAGAGCGATCCCGGATCGCGCTCGCAAGGCCTGTCGCATCGTCCCTTCTCGGAAAGCGCAGCATCTTGACTACTGTTGTACGGCGGCGAAGCGATGGGAGCTGCTGCTTCGAATCGATAGTACAATTCCGTCAACATGGCGGACGATCAGAGAGAAAGTGAAATCCGGTGGTGGTTTCGTTACATTATGGTTCCCCTGGGTGCTGTGGGAGTCCTCATTGTGTGGCTGGGATGGCACTCTGCGCATCGAGCCATGATTCCACAGAAGCCGGTTGTGGTGCGGGCAGATGCGGGCCATGCGCAAGAAGCGCCTTTAAAGCCCGATGCCAATGTTCTGCGACCGGATTCAGTCTCGATCACTGTTGAAGTTCATCCCATCCCTATCCCCGAAGCTGTCGACTTTGTTCCCACCTTCGATGAGTTCTCGCTCGCATTTGACAAGAATGCTGCTCAGAAGATGGTTCTTCCGCATGGGGAAGGCCAACGGACAGTGCATATTGAATTGAATAGTGAAGGCGCTCACAACTATCAGGTGATCGCGCATCAGCATGAAGAAATGGGCCCCGATACGCGCTCACCGGGCAATCCAGGCTACTCCACGTTTGAAGGCGCAGGAAGCATCGTTCTTCACAATCATTCGAGGTATCTCATCGTTGTCGGTGGAGGGACGAGCTACAAAGACCGCGTATCGCTAAGACAGATCGACTAGACTTTCGGTCTCCGCTCACGTCATGGCACTCCTTCAACAGGGTTCGTTCTGCGCCGGGAAGCTATCATCGGATAGCAAGACAAACTCGGTGGCCACTGGCAAACGGCGGCCGCTCACCAGAAGGGTGCCTGATGCCCACTTCCCATTCCGATGCTCTTGTGGTCTATGGCGTGACCGGGGATCTCGCCCACAAGATGATCTTCCCCGCACTCTATGCGATGGTGAAACGCGGAACTCTCAACGTTCCCGTCATCGGTGTCGCCTTTCCGAAATGGTCTCTTGAGCGCCTGCAGAGGCGCGTGACACAAAGCATCAAGCAGTCCGGCGGGATCGATAACAAGCGGGCCTTCCAGCATCTTCTGTCGCTACTCAGGTACGTGAGCGGGGATTACAACGACAGCAAAACGTTCGCGACGATCAAGGAAGAGCTCGGTAAAGCGCGTCGTCCCGCACATTATCTCGCCATTCCGCCCTCGCTGTTTGGGACCGTTATCCAGGGGCTGGGCGCAGCCGGGTTGGCTGAGAATGCGCGCGTGATCGTGGAGAAGCCGTTTGGGCGTGACCTGGCTTCGGCTCGTGCGCTGAACCGAGTGGCACGGTCGGTTTTCCCTGAAGACTCGATCTTTCGCATCGATCACTTCCTCGGGAAGGAAGCGATCATGAATATCCTTTACTTCCGCTTCGCCAATTCATTCCTTGAACCGATCTGGAACCGCAACTACATCTCCAGTGTCCAGATCACCCTGTCTGAAAACTTCGGCGTGGGGACGCGCGGCGCATTTTACGAATCCGCCGGTTGCTTGCGAGACGTCATCCAGAATCATCTTTTTCAGATCGTCGCGCTGCTTGCCATGGAACCGCCGGCAGGCCGGCATCTCGCCGCAGTGCAAACAGAGAAGGCCACGGTATTCAAGGCGATGCGTCCTTTGAAACCCGAAGACATGGTGCGCGGCCAATACGAGGGTTATCGACAGGAAAAAGACGTAGCGAAAAACTCCGATGTCGAGACGTATTGCGCTCTTCGACTTTCGATCGACTCATGGCGTTGGGACGGCGTTCCGTGGTGTCTGCGCTCGGGCAAGTATCTGCCAGATACCGCAACCGAGGTTCTTGTGGAGCTGAAAGCACCGCCGCAAAAGCTCTTTGCAGACGCAGTGGCAGCCAAGTGCCAGGGAAACTACCTTCGCTTCCGGCTCTCTCCGAATGCAGAAATCGGGCTCGCTGCTCGCGTGAAGCGCGCAGGCGAGGAGTTTATCGGGGAGCAACGCGAATTGTATTTGCTCGAGCAGCAGCCGGGGGAAGAAACGCCCTATGAACGGCTCCTGGGCGACGCAATGAAGGGCGACGGAGGCCTCTTTACGCGCGAGGACGCGGTGGAAGCAGCATGGGTCGTGGTCGATCAAGTACTCAAACACCATCCCCGCGTGCGCCCTTATAAGCGCGGCACCTGGGGGCCGAAACAGGCAGACGCTCTGATCGCAGCGGGTGCCTGCTGGCATAACCCCAGCAGCATCAATTGATCTGAATCACCGATCCCATCGCCAGACATGAAACGGGGCCCGCGATTAGTGCGCGGCGGTCTTGATTGAGGCGATCCAATAAGGCGTCAGCTGTGCGATGGTAAAACGCGCGTTGTGCGGGAAGACGAGCGGATCGTTGCAGGGTGAAGAGTCCGATAAATCTCCGCATGAGCAAAAGGAATCTACAGGATCATTGACGTGTTCCGATTCGCTTTATATGCATTGAGAATGCGTCTTTACTTGATACTTGCCCTCTTTGTCATCCCTGCGATCGCACAGCAGCCGCTGCAGCAACAGATTCGTACCCTTGCGGCGGACGCGCATGGAGAGGTATCGGTCGCCTGCTCGTTGCCCGGCACGTCGCTGAACTGCGACCTCGATCCGAGCGCGCAGCCTCCGATGCAGTCTGTCTTTAAATTGCCGCTTGCGCTCACGATCCTTCATCAGGTGGAACAGGGAAAGTTCACGCTGGACCAACCGATCCCCTTCCTGAAGTCAGATCTGATTTTGCCCAGGCCGCACAGTCCGCTCCAGGACAAATATCCTCAAGCTGGTGTCGACGTGCCTCTGCGAGACCTCCTGCAGATGACGGTCACGCTCAGCGACAATACGGCTGCCGACATGCTGCTTCGCCTTGCGGGCGGTGCGAACGTAGTCGGTGATTACATTGCCTCTCTGGGCATCACGGGGCTTCAGCTACGGGACGACGAACGCGCCCTTCATGGCGATCATCCGCTTCAATATCGAAACTGGTTTGAACCGCAAGGGGCCATTCGGCTTCTTCGTACGATCAGCGATCATTCGCCTCTGACTCGAGAACACACTGCATTGCTTCTGCAGTGGATGACCGTGCCGTCTGGCCGCCTCGATGGCGATCTCCCGGATGGAGTCAAAGTGGCCCACAAGAGCGGAAGCTCGGACGTGGACAACGGCATTGCGGCGGCCACCAATGACATCGCGCTGATTACGTTGCCGGACGGACGGCGGCTCGCGATCGCTGTATTCGTAACCGATTCGACGGCTGATGAGGCCACTCGATTCCGGGTAATTGCACGGATTGGTAGAGCCGTCTACGACTGCGCGACGCAGAAGCAGTAATCCGCTTCACCTATGCCCGCAGCTGAGGCATCTGAGGGACCCCACTGTTCGAGTTGACGATCCGAAAGAAGAGATCGACCGGATCGGAATTAATGCTGCGCGGCGGATTGTTTCTTAAGTTCGGCTTCGAAGGCCTGTTGGCGGTCTACGATGTAGGCCTGGTAGCCGGCGGGATCGATGAACGCATTGCGGTTGCCAGCCTTGAAGCGCGGGTACTTCTCGGCAAGGCCGAAGTAGCCGCCGTGCGCGCCAAGGAATATGTCGCATGGCAGTTTCCTCAAAACTTCGAATTCGTGCTTGTAGTCGACGGCAATCTGCGGATAGCGCGCGTTGTGCACGAGTTTGTAGCCGGGATTGACGTTGGGGCTGCCGACAATGACGACATGG
Source organism: uncultured Occallatibacter sp. (assembly GCA_964585715.1). Taxonomy (GTDB): domain Bacteria; phylum Acidobacteriota; class Terriglobia; order Terriglobales; family Acidobacteriaceae; genus Telmatobacter. The sequence goes on along the minus strand of CAZPEZ010000052.1, from coordinate 29,915 downwards.
CGGGTACGACCCGAGTCGGGCATGTCGAAGGTCCAGGTCGTGGTTCCCTTGGTGTGGCCAGCGGTGAGATGCGCGGTGAGCGTGACGCCGGCGAGCGAAACCATGCTGCCGTCGTGCAGAAGGCGATCGACGTGCGCGGGCGGAAAACCCATTGATTTGTCGGTCGCGTAGTTGAAGTCGGTGTGGCCGCCGGACTGGACGACCGAAACATCCTGCGCCATGACTTCATACTTCGCATGGGTCTCGCGAAGAATCTCGGCGCTGCCGGCGCAGTGGTCATAATGCGCATGGCTGATGAGCAGAATCTTGATGTCGCTCCAATGGAAGCCGAGCGTCTCGACGCTCTTTTTGATCAGCGGCGGCGAGGACACAAGGTTGCTGTTGATGAGGATGTCGCCCGCAGGCGTGACGATGAGGTATGCGGCGAGGTCTTCGCTGCCGACGTAGTAGAGACCCTGTGTTGCGTCGCCGGCGATGCGGAAAGCTGGGAAGGGGTTGGTCCATGCCGCGGGGACCTCGGCGGAAGCTTTCGCCGCGATGAGGAACGCGATTGAAAGCAGGAAGAGGGCGGGGAATTTTCTGAAGATCAATGGGACTCCGGGGATTGAAAGCCAGGGTTCAGGATTTCGAGAGTTTTTTCGAGATGTACACCGCGCGAGCCTTTGACGAGAGCGACATCGCCCGCGCGCAAATTCTGTTTGAGCCATTCGCCGGCGGCTGCGGCATCGGGCAGAAAGATAGCCTCGACGCCGGCGGCGCAAGCGGCCGTCGCGATGTGTTCGGCGTTGCCGCGTACACCGACAACCATGTCGAGATGCGCTTCGGCAGCGGCCTTGCCGCAGGCCGCGTGCAGATCATGCGCGTGCGCGCCAAGCTCGAGCATCTCTCCCGCGACAAGAATGCGCCGCTTGGCCGGATACGCGGCCAGCGTGCGGATCATGGATTGCAGAGCTTCAGGGTTGGAGTTGTAGCTGTCGTTGAGAATGGTCGCTCCATTGACTGAGAGTACTTCGCCGCGCTTGTCTCCGGGAGCAAGTGTTTCGAGTGCACGGACGGCCGCATCGAGATCGACGCCAGCTTCGAGCGCGACCGCGAGTCCTGCCATCGCATTGGACGCATTATGCGCGCCGAGAAGATGGAGCGTGAGATTGCCTTCACGATCGTGAGCGCGGAAATGCACGTGGAGGCCGGAAGTGTCTTCGCGCTGGATGATGATTTGCGGATCGGCGCAGGGCCCAGCACCGAAATAGACGACCTTGCCAGGGAAGTCGCGGCCAAACTGCGAGACGAAGGGATCGGCGCAGTTGAGGAATGCGGTCCCGTTGGCAGGTAGCCCAGCGATGAGCTCGTATTTTGCGCGGGCGATGCCGGCCTGACCTTCAGCGAAGTTTTCAATGTGCGCGGTGCCGACGTTGGTGACGACGCCCCAGTCGGGCGCGGCGATGCGGGCGAGGGCAGCGATTTCACCGAGGTGGTTCATGCCCATCTCGACCACGGCGTAGTCATTCTCGAGCTCGAGACGAAGAAGCTGGAGCGGAAGTCCGAAAGCGTTATTCAGATTGCCTTGCGACTTGAGTACATTGAATCGTGCGCCGAGCGCGGCGGCGATGGCCTCTTTCGTGGTGGTCTTGCCCGCAGAGCCGGTAACGGCGACGACGTGTTTTCCCCAGTGGCGGCGCACATGATGCGCGAGAGACTGCAGGGCGATGAGCGTGTCGTCGGCGATGAGAAGCGGAATGGAGAGCGCATCGTCGGGGAGACCGGCGACTTTGGCGCGCGAGACGACTGCAGCCAATGCGCCGCGCTTGGCGGCAGCGACGATGAAGTCGTGGCCGTCGAAGCGGTCTCCCTTGACGGCAAAGAAGAGCTCACCGGGAGCGACGGTACGCGAGTCAATCGAGTAACCGGAGGCCACAAGCGCTCCGGCATGGACGATACTCGAGGGCGCTTCAAGGACTGCGCCTGCACCGATGGCTGCTTCTGCGAGCGTGAGCTTCATTGTTCTTTACGGTATCCCAATTCGTGGAGCGCCGAAAGAGCGACGTCGGCGTCGTCGAAGGGAATGGTGCGGTCGGCGAGAATCTGCTCCTTCTCGTGGCCTTTGCCGGCGATCAAGACCGTGTCGCCCGGTTTGGCTTCAGCGAGGGCGAGGTGGATTGCGGCGGTGCGGTCGGGCTCGACAGTGTAGCGAGCCTCGGATTGCAGCAGACCCGGCTCGATTTCGGCGAGGATGGCGCGCGGGTCTTCGGAGCGGGGATTGTCGCTGGTAGCGACGACGAAGTCGCTTCCCTCCCCTGCGGCGAAGCCCATCTTAGGGCGTTTGGTGCGGTCGCGATCGCCGCCGCATCCGAAGAGGGTGACGATCTTGCCGTGAGGAGTCATCTGGCGGGCAAGGGAGGTGAGATTGCGCAGCGCGTCGTCGGTATGCGCGTAGTCGACGATGACCGTGAATGGCTGACCTGCATCGACGGGCTGAAAGCGGCCGGGGACTGGTTTAAGGAGTGGCGCGAAGCTGATGAGGCTGCTGAATTCAATTCCTCGGGCGTGGGCCGCGGTGAAGGCGGCGAGCAGGTTGAGGATGTTGACTTCGCCGGCGAGGTGCGATTGGACAGTGGCGGATCCGGCGGGTGTTTCGAGGGTGAGCGTGACGCCGGCGGGCGTCAGAGTGAAGCCGGTGGCGCGAAAATCGGCGGAGGTCTCGGGGCCGATGCCGTAGGTGCGGACTTCGGCTCCGGCCCTGCGGGCCGCTGCAGCGAGCCTGCGCGTATGCGGGTCATGTTCATTCAGGATCGCGACACGCGGCGCGGGATAACGCGTGCCATCGAAGAGAAGACGCTTGGCGGCGAAGTACTTCTCCATCGTGCCGTGGTAGTCGAGGTGGTCGCGCGTGAGGTTGGTGAAGACGGCGACGTCGAAGGGAATGCCGTAGCTGCGGCCCTGGTCGAGGGCGTGCGAGGAGACTTCGGTGACGAGCTCGGTAGCGCCACGCTGAACGCCTTCGTGCATGAGTTCGAAGAGATCGCGGGGCTCGGGCGTGGTGTGCAGCGAGGGGCGAACCTCGCCGGCAACGTGGTACTCGATGGTGCCGACGAGGACTGTTTTGCGGGCGGCGATGTTGAAGAGCTGCTCGGTGAGATAGGCGGTGGTGGTCTTGCCGTTGGTACCGGTGATGGCGGTGGCTGCGAGCGCTTTTTCAGGATGGCCGAAGAAGGCGGCGGAGGCTTCAGCTAAAGCGCGACGGCCGTGTTCGACTTCGAGGACAGGGATCTCAGGGTTGTAGACGAGGAGATGGTCGAAGGTGGGCGATGAGTCGGTGATGATGCCAAGGGCGCCGGCAGCGAGGGCTTTGTCGACGAAGCGATTGCCGTCGGTGGTGCCGCCTTTCATGGCGACAAAGACGGCTCCGTGCTTGACGCGGCGCGAATCGTACTCGATACCAGTGATGGGCGCGGCGGAGTCCCCGGATGAACCGACGGCGGTAACTTCGGCGATGAGGTCTTTCCAGAACATGATCGAAGGTTGATTGTAGTGCGGTGACGGTGGCTGGGTTGGGTTCGTTGCTTTCCCACCCGAACTGCGCTTGGATGGGGCAGCCATGTTCGTGCAAGTCGAAACAACGCAAACGAGCAGAAGCAGCGATCCGGTTAGCGAGAGAAGCGGACGACGATCCTGGTGCCGTTGGGGACCTTCGTGCCGGGGGCGGGCGCTTGCTCGCGCGCGATGCCGTCTCCGACGATCTCGACGTTGAGGCCCGCAGTTGCGGCCATCTCGATCACCTTGCGCAAGGGCAGACCGACGAGCGAGGGCACGGTGAGCTTTTTACCGTCGCTGATGGTCACCACCTGCGACACCTGCGGTGCGGCCAACTTTGCCGAGACCTGCGTGGAGCCAGCACCATCGTGCGGAGGCGCAGAGGCCTGTGGTGTGGTGGACTTTGGATCGAGAGCTGCCGACGGAGACGCGCTGTCGGGGTTGACGACGGTCGGCTTCGCCGGGACCTGCGGTGGAGCCGACGTTTGATTCGCAGCGAGCGCGAACGGAACTGCGGCGGGCTGCGCTACCGGTTGCGGATTGCGCAGCGGGTCGTCGGCGGGAAGATCGTTGACGGCAGCGAAGAGCGAGTTGACCTGCTCCTGATCGGCGTCGGAGTCGTCTTCGACGAGATCGACGGCCTTCTCCTTCGCCGTCTTGGGAGGCTTTACGTCGATGTCGTGGGGGACGCCGAGATACTCGAGGACCTGCTGCGCGACGTCGCCAAACACGGGCGCGGAGACGGCGGTGCCGTAATAGGACGGGCCGGACCTTGGGTTGTCGATGACGACGGCGACAGCGATGGCCGGATTGTTGACTGGCGCGATGCCTGCGAATGACGCGATGTGCATCGTCTTCGAATAGAGGTGGGTGGCGGGGTCGATCTTCTGTGCGGTGCCTGTCTTTCCGCCGGCTGAATAGCCGTTGAGCTGTGCGGGCTTGCCGCTGCCATAGAGGACAACGCCTTCCATCATTTTGCGCATTTGTGCCGCCGCCATCTCGGAGATGACGCGATGAGCGCCGGAGGGAAGCGGGTTGGGAAGTTCCTCATTGGATCTGAATGGCTGAGGCCCCTGCTGTGGGGCAGACTTCTGGTCGGGCGCTGTGGCGGGCGTGAAAAGGATTCTCGGCGGAAGATAGGTTCCCCCGTTGGCGATGGTCGAAACCATCGAGACGAGCTGGACCGGCGTGACACCGACTTCCTGGCCGATCGCTAGGGATCCGATGGAGGAACCGTTCCATTTACTGGTCGGCCGTAGCAGGCCGCGCGTCTCGCCAGGGAGTTCCACGCCAGTACGACTGCCGAAGCCGAAGTCGCGTATGTATTGATAGAAGCGGTCGGGACCGACTCTGAGGGCAAGCTTGACGGCGGCAACGTCGCTTGATTGCTCGAGCGCCTCATGCAGGGGAACGACGCCGAGGTGCTCGCCTTGATTGTCGTGAATGACGCGGCCGGCGAGCGTGATCTTGCCGCCCTGGCAATCGATCATCTCATCGGGCTTGGCGAGGTTGGCGTCGAGCGCCGAGGAATACGTGACGAGCTTGAAGACAGAGCCGGGCTCATAGACGTCGCTGACGGCGTGATCTTTGAGCAGCTTCGGCGTGGTGTGGCGAAAATCGTTGGGATCGAAGGTGGGGCGAATCGCCAGCGCAAGGATCTGGCCGGTGTGCACGTCCTGCACGACGATAGTGCCGTTATCGGCGTGCGTCTTCTCCATTGCATGATCGAGTGCGGATTCGGCCATGAACTGAATGTTGGAGTCGATGGTGAGCTGGAGGTTCTGTCCCGGCTGGGGCTCGTGCTCGACGGAACCAAGGACGTGACGGCGTGCATCGACGGCGGTGAGCATCTGGCCCGGCGTGCCATGCAGGCGGGTGTCGAATTTCTGTTCGAGTCCGCCAAGGCCGTTGTCGTCAATGCCGACGTAACCGAGGACCTGCGCGGCGATATCGGTGTTGGGATAAGACCGCTGAAATTCCTTTTGGAAGTACACGCCGTCTAGATTGAGGTCGTGAACACGTTTGGAGACTTCGGGCGTCACACGGCGTGCGATCCAGGCAAAGCCACGGCCTTCCTTGAGGCGCTTGAGGATTTCATTCTCGGAAGTCTGCGCGTCAGCCGGGTCGACGTGGACGATCGCGGCGAGCTTCTGGGCCAGAGCAGGCTTGTCTTTGTCGTCGATCTCGTTGGGGACGGCGTAGATGGAGTCGACCTGCACGGTCATGGCAAGTTCGCGCATGTTGCGGTCGTAGAGAATGCCGCGGCGCGGTGCGACCTCAAAGGTGCGCTGCTGCTGTTTCTGCGCGCGTTCGATGTAGTCGGAGTGGTGGACGATCTGCAACAGGAACAGGCGAACAGCGATCGCGACAGCCCACAGGGCGAAGAAGGAGCAGATGAGCCAAAAGCGCCTCTGCTTCATGAGTGCGGTGCGGGTTGCCGCGCCGCGCATTCGCGCGGCGCGTGGTTGGGTTGGTTGCATGATGGGGGAGGGTGCGACTGAACTAGCCATCTAGTGTATGTACTTGCCTATTTAAGCGGTGGAGGAGGGGGGGTGAGCTTTGCGTAGACGGGAGCACTGGTTTCGGGCTGTGCCGAGGGACGCACAACCTGACTCGGATCGGGTGCGGCAAGGCCCAGCTGGTGCGCGAGTGTATCGAGGCGTCCCGGCTGCGAGAGCTGCGCTTCGGAAAGACGAAGCTGGCGATTCTCTTCGCGCAACTGATCGAGTTGCTGTTTCTCCGATTCGACGCGGTAGGAACCCTCAATGGCTCTGAAGTGCTGCAGGCCATAGACCATCACCAGGGAGAACAACACGGTAAGCGTCGCGGCGAAGATGCGCATCTGGCGCACACGCACTGGATCGGACGCCTTGACGAGGCGGGCGTTGTCGAGGTGGCGGGTGAACATGATCTCGGGGGTGCGCACGCCACGACGGCGCATCGGCTGCTGCGCGAGCAGCTCAGCGTTGTGGTTGGCAACGGCTGGCGGCCAGTTGACCGCCGGGCCAAGATCAAAGGTTGTCGTGCATGCCGCCATACGTGCTCCTTGCGTCGAAACTGAGAACTAAGAACTGTGAATTTGTTACTGCTTTTCTGCTGCTCTGAGTTTGGCGCTGCGGGAGCGCGGGTTGCGGTTGATTTCGTCTTCGTCCGGCGTGACCGGCTTCTTTGTCAAAACTGCCCAGATGCCTTTGTGTGCGCCTTCGCGCAAACTGTCCTTCGCGATGCGATCTTCCAACGAATGGAAGCTGATGACGACCAGGCGGCCTGAGGGCTTAAGCAACGTTGGTGCGGCCTCGAGCAGCGCGCGGATTTCGTCGAGCTCCCGGTTCACATAAATACGAAGTGCCTGAAAGGTTCGAGTTGCTGGATGAATGCGGTCCGATTTCATTGCCGGGGCGGCTGTGGCAACAAGGCGGGCAAGTTGCCCGGTTGTTGTCAGCGGTCGCCCTCGAACAATGGCTCTGGCGATTCTCCGCGACCTCCTTTCCTCTCCGTATTCGTAAATGAGGTCTGCGAGCTCGTGCTCGTTCGCCTCATTCACCACTTGTGCGGCAGTCATACCCTGGCGCGTGTCCTGACGCATGTCCAATGGGCCATCTGCCGAAAAACTGAATCCCCTGTGCGCTTCGTCGAACTGCAGGCTGCTGGCGCCGAAGTCGGCGAGCAGGCCGTCGAGCGATGCCGGCGGAACGTGCTGACCGATCGTGCTGAAGGCTTCGCCCAACAGCGTGATCTTCGGAGCCTCCGGACCGAGCTCTGCGGCGACTTCGTTCAGCCGAGCTTGAGCCAGGGCCAGCGCTTCAGGATCGCGATCGAAGCCGATCAAATGACCTTCTGGGCCGAGCCCGCGAGCAATCTCAGAAGAATGCCCTGCGAGTCCGAGCGTGCAGTCGGCTATGGTTGCGCCACGACGCACATGGAGATACTCAATCGCATCTTGTAAAAGAACCGGTACATGGCGTTCTGACTTCGTCATGTACTCCCCCTGGGGGGCATTTTGTCCAGCGACGAAAACCTGTTGCCGGACCCCGGATAAACCTTCATTCCGAGTCGTTCAATAGGCCCGAAACCTTTTGCTTGTTCTCGGGAGAGATGCCCTCGGGCGGCAGCTGCTCCTTCTCAAAGACTTCCTTGTTGTGCACTTCAATGAACTTCAACTTGCCCATCACGTTGACTTCTGCATCGAGCCTTGCCTTGGTGCGCAGCAACTGGGGCAAAAGAATGCGGCCCTGGCTGTCCATCTCCACTTGCTGGCCGTAGTAGTTGACGAGATTCAGGTACTGCTCCACGGCTGGGTCGAGAGCGCTGACCTTAAGGAGCTTTTGCTCCACCTTCTCCCACTCAGGAAGGGGCCAGATCTCAGCGGACCTGCCGTTGGTGCTGGTGACAAAAAACTGGGTGACACTGGAGGCGTCAAGCAGAGCCTTGAAGGCGGAGGGAACTTTAAGTCTTCCCTTTTCATCGACTTTGGCTGGATGATTTCCGCGATACATAGCTCTAACCAACGTTTCTGCGCCTTAGTTCGCCGCAGGGAAATCCCGTGATCGAGGTGCCGAGAGTGATTCATGTCGACTCCGTGCCCGCTCAAACCGGTGTACAGTGAAGGAATTCAGTGCGTTTTCACACTGATTCTTCCCCTGGTTACCACTTGACTCCATTATGGTCCACTTCGGGGATAATAGCCCACGCTGTTGTCTGGCAGGTACAAGAAAATGGACATCCTGTGGAGAAAAGTGAATCGCCGCACCGGAAATGGTGCAGTTTTCAGCGGAAAATCCCTTCTATAGAGCGCGATCGGCTCAAAACCCCAATATCTAGTGTTTAGGATTATGGTTCCCTCGCGGTCGGGGCCTTGTCAGAGTGCGCTGGAGGGTGTAAGGGGAACAAAAAGCGAAGTCGGGCGAAATTCAGACGGAACACAAATCCTGCCACCGGCGACCAAGAGAATGCAGAATGTCATCTATACCGAAGGCGCGGGAACGTTGATCAAGCAATGTGCGACGGGTTGAGGTGGATCCAACCGGGATCCTCGAAAACCAAGACTCCACACTCCAAGAGGATGAGTTCGGAATCGTGGCGGATTACTTTGCGTTTGGAGTGAAATCGCTGAGCACGTGAGATTCCGATCGGAAGATGTGGTACTGATCGAAGCTGATGTCGTTGAGCATGGTGGCATAGGGACCATATGTCCTGAATGTTTCATCCCATTCGCTCAGAATCCGCACGGACCGCGCCCGCATGATGGAGATGCTTCTCTGGGGACAAATGTAAGTCTTTCCACCAATCTCGACAGGACCGTATTCAATCAGGATGTCGGATCGGGCCAGCGGACTTGTCGATTTCGGATCGGCCTTGACCTCGAAGCGCAAGACAACTCCACTGTCGGGATCGACGGCGATTTCTTCGTGATAGCCCGTGTATCGATCGAATGCTTCTTCGCCGTCCCCATCGGGAAGGCAGCAAAGCCATTCCTGGTACTGCGTCCGGCCCGTTGGGATTACGTTTTGAAACACGGCCACGCGGCCGAGTGTGCCTCGTTCCCACCGGCTCCAGGTGAATCCGCCATTTTGCTTAATGTCGTTCAGCAAGCCTTCAAGCGCTGGGCCGAAGACTCCATAGGTGATCAATTGGGGCTCTTTGGGCTTTCTCTTTGGCGGCTTTGTTTCCACCACCTCAAATCCTCTCCGATAGTGCACGGTGGTCGACCAACTGTCAGTCACGTGCAGCGGTCGATAATTGACGCTTGTTCCGGCTTCAAGGTACATCGGCGTTTCCTGATATCGGATCGTGGTTTGCCTGGCGAAGAGGTCCGGCAGTCTGTGGATTGTCGTGTCTAAGTACGCTGTTGTCATGGAAAGCATGTGCTGTTGTACTTTAAGGTCCGGAGGAGGCTCGATTGGGACCTCATTCGCTGGGGGCTCCAAAAACGCGGATGAATCGGCAAGGATGCGGAGTTCTTCTTCGACTCGCTTGCCGTGCGCTTTCTCGCTCCATGATGCAAGCCTGGCTTGGCTCAGCCGCTCGGTGAGCGTGAGCTTCGAGAGTTGCTTTGCGAGCTCTTCGTCCGAATCACCCCGCGTCTTGATCAACAGCTGTTCGAGTTGTTCAACAGAGACGCTCATGGGTGGAGGAATCTGATCAATCGAATAGTACGGCTGGTCATAGAAGCCGGTATTGGTTCGAGCGATCACCCCGGGTCGGTCAATCATGACCTTCAAATCGCGATATTCATTGGGATTGTCTGCGGGAAAAGGGTCAAAGGAGATTCTGTAAAAGGGTCCGGCATCTCGAACGCAACTCTCGATCTCCTGGACCAGGTCGAAGCCCTCATTGAGCACGCGGCCACCGCTCTGAACCGCGAGCACCTTTCGGTATAGGTTCATAAAATTGGCTTTGTGCGGGTTCCGTACTCCATCGAGGTAACCCTTATAGATCTGCCTCTGAGCTAGGGCGGGATTCGAGTCAGGTGCAGTCGATAAGGAACTGGGATCGATTTCTCCGACTGTAAAGCTATAGAGGGCCAAACGCGCTTCGCGAAGCAGTGTCGAGAACCACCAGACAGCGTCAAACGTTTGCCATATTGGCGAACCAGCTTTGGCCTCCGCAAATGCGCCGCTCCCGATCCCCCAGCCGGGACCGACCCATAGCAACAGCTTTCTGCCCGGCCTCCTTCTTTCATCGGTTGCGATTTGACCGAGAGCCTTCAAGGCCGACTCCGAAGGAGTGTCCTTGAAATCCCCTGTGGCGGGCACCGTTCCTTTCCGCCAACCGCGGTTATAGCGAACCACAGTCAGATCGCTGTGTTCAATCTCCCGAGCCAATATATTCCCGTCACCCGAAGGATGTTGGACCGTCCACAATCCAGTTTCGGACAAAAGGAAGACCGTTATCGGGTGAGCGAGATGACCACCATCTTTGCGCAGGTAGGTTTCCACTGCATCGCGTTCTCGGCGAGCCAGATCGACTGGCAGATCGAGTGTGTCGATAAGCAAAATGATTTTTACAGGCGGCTCGGTTTGCGCTTCCCGGCCATCGAATGCCTGAAACGAAATGATTCTTTGTGTCCGGCCATTTTCGAGCAAATTGAAATCTGCCAATTCCAGACCAGGTACTGCCTTGCCTGCGGCGTCCGCAACCGTCACATCCAGCTTGATTAGCCCTTCGGCGTTGTCTCGGGTGGCCACAGAGGCCGTGTGTTGGACCTCAGCGGGCACCTGCGTCACCGCCGGTTGCGCATATGCCAGACTGGGGGCGGCGCAGGCTAGAGCCAGATAAGAGGGAAAACGCCTGGTCATTCGGAGTGCGTCGAATCGCATCGAGTTCCGTGAACGGAGTATACGCTCGGGCATTTCGTCCGCTCGGTTGGGTTTCTCGCCTCACTACGGCGGAGACGACAACCTCTTTCGGCTATAGACCGAATTCAGAATGGAGCTTGCCCCGATGAATATTCCGGGGGTGTCGTGTCCAATCAAGGATTACCCATCGGTCAACGTTCGCACCGCATCCAGCAGCATCTAGGCCGACTTGGCGTCTGCGGCGGACTCTCCTGGTTCCTCGGCCAGCTTCTTGCGGCTGGCGACAAGCTTCAATAGATAGAAAAGAACCAGGGTATTGATGATGAGCAGGCCGACGCGCAGCCAAGTGAGGCGGTGGAAGACCTCGAAGATCTCCCAGGGCAGGAATGAGGCTGTGATAAGGAGGGTGAGCAGTTCGCCCCAGGCCTTCTCGAGGTAGAGGCCGATGCCCTCGGCGAAGCTGAGAGCCGCGTAGCTGAAGGCCACGGCGCCGATGCGGCGCAGCATGGGATCGTCGATGAGCGAGGCTTTGTCGAGGAGGAAGTTGACGAGGCGCGACTCAGGGCTGAAGTGGAGCGCTTCGCGGAGGTTGTCGAGGACGTCGCCCACGTCCTGGTGGAGCAGGCGAAGAGCGCCGATGCCGACGGCGACGAACAGCAGAGCCTGAACGCTCTTATACACAGCTATAAGGATAAGGAGCTTGTTGTGGCGCTGCGGTAAGGATCGTGCCGGCGATTCGGTCATGTTGAACGGCGACCCAAAGAGCGCACAGGCCGTCTTCATCATCTTACGTCAGGAGCTGCGGCCCGGTGGGCGGGGCCGTGACCGGTGGTACTGTGGCGGGGCGGCTCCCAGAGCCCGTTGTATCGGGGCAGCAGCCAGCATCCCACAGGGGTTAAAGCCCAGACTTTCAATCATGGGCAGCGGCGGCACGACTGAAGTCGTGCCCTGACACAAACCGACATGCGCAGTTATCTTCTTTGCTCAGCCTGGAAAGCAGTGCCCCCCTTTTAGAGCCCGATCCACGCAGCGGGTTTCACTTTTTCGGGTGCAGGAGAGCGTCGCGATCGATGACGGTACCGTCGAGGAGGAGGGTGGTGATGTGGCGGGCGTTCCATACGCTGAGGGTGGGGTCGGAGTCGAGGACAAGGATGTCGGCACGGCGGCCGGGAGCAATGAGGCCGAGCTCGTTCCAGCCAAATTGCAGCGCGTAGTTATTGGTGGCCGCAGCCAGAGCTTCACGCGAGGAGAGACCGAGGCGCACCAGCATCTCGAGCTCGACGTGCTCGGAGATGCCGGGAAACGATCCCATGACGGGTGCGCCTGAGGCAGCGAGATAGTGAGGGGAGGAGTTGAAGATGGTTTCGTTGATCTGCCAGAGACGCATCGCGCTCTGGTCGGCTTTCTTCCGCTGCCCTTCCTCGAAGTAGCGCTGCGCGATCACGGGTAGGCGGCGGGTCCACGGCGAGAGCGGATAGTTCATCTCGCCGGTGGCGCGATCGGGCGGATCGAACATGTTGGCCGGATCGAGTAGAGAGGCCGCGGGCTCGCGCCAGAGATTGCGGTGTTCGGGCAGACTCTGGAAAAAGAGGCTGAACATGGGCATCAACGCCGCATGGTGCGTGGCGATAAAGCGAGCGTAGGTGCGGACGTGGATGTCACCGGGGGGCAGATGTTCGGCGTAGTCGTAGGCGGTGTTAGCGGCCGCGCCGCTGGGATCTTCGACGAGGGGACGCTGTAGCTCGTCGGGAATGATGCCGAGCTCGTAGCGGCTCATGTGGAGCAGAACGTCGACGCCGGCGTCGATGCCGACCGTATAGGGCGTGGCCACGAACTCGCCGTAGGTGACGAGTCCGAGCTGATGAGCGTGGGCAACAATCCACTGCGTGTTGGCGGCGGTGATGTCGCTGCCTATCCATACGACGCGGGTGCCCAGGTGCGCGGTGTCTTCAAGCTGGTGTGCGGTATCGTCGGGGCTGAGCTCAACCGGATGCGCGCCTTCGCGGAGTCTGGCAGCCCAACTGGGCTGAGCCATGAGCAGGCTCCAGTTGTCCGTCGATCCGATGGAGTCGAGCAGATAGAGGTGCGGCTTGAGGTTGGCATTGACGTCGATAGGTCCGCGTCGCTGATCGGCGCTGGCCACTACAGTGGTGACGCCCATGTAGAGAAAGGCATTGGCCTGCCCTTGTGAATTCATGCCAGCGAAGCCATCGATGAGACCAGGGATGAGGTATTTGCCGGTGCAGTCGAGAATGCGGGCGTTGGGCGGGATGGGCAAGTCGGCGCGGGCGCCGACGGCCACGATTTTTCCCTGGTCGACAATCACAACGGCGTCGTGCAGATCGCGCGCCGAGCGGCCCCAGTTGGTGAGGTCGATGAGGGTTCCGCCGACGAGGGCCAGCGGGGCGACGAGAGGGGGATAGGGATTGATTTGGGGAGTCTGCGACGACCAGGCGAGACTTGCGGCTGCGATCCAAACTGAGATCAAAGCCTGAAAGAAGCGGGTGTGTCGCATACGAGGTCTGATGAGGATTGTCGCATAACCAGTCGGGCGGGGATGTAAATCGATTGAGGCGTGCGAGAGGGGTTGGCGGAGTCAGCTTGGTGCCCAGGGAAGCTGTGCTTCGGTGGAGCAACTTCGATACTCCTGGCATTCGATTGCCGAAGCAGTGGTACGGTTCTCATGACCGCATCGACACGACTGCCCCATGAGATTGCCCGAAGCGTTTGACGCTCATCCCGCATACTTTGCCGTTTGGATAACTACATTCTGGCTCTGCATTGTGCCCGAGATAGTTCTCTCCGCGCTGCTGCGTTCAGGAAAGACGGCGCAGAAATCGGATAAGGGATCGAAGCTCATTGTGATCGGAGCGGCAAATCTGGCAATGATGATTGGATTCAGCGTGGCCATTGCCTTCCCAGGCCTCTCCATCCATACCCATTGGAGAGCCTTATTTGATGCGGGGATTGCGGTCTGGCTAAGCGGCAATCTCTTCCGTTTCTACTCGATGCGAATCCTGGGCCGGTTTTTCACCTATGACGTCGCTGTTTCGACCGGCCAGCATGTCGTCGAGCGGGGCCCTTATCGTTGGATCCGCCATCCATCCTACCTGGGCTCGCTGGTGGCGAACATTGGCCTCGGGATGACGATGACAAACTGGCTCGCAATGTTCCTGCCTGTGCTCTGTCTTGCAGCCGCGTATGCGTACCGCATCGCCATCGAGGAACGAGCGCTCCTAGAAGGGTTGGGCTCGCCTTACCGCGAATACATGGGGCGCACACGGCGGCTGATCCCATTTGTGTTTTGAGAACTCGAACGTGACAGCCGTGCCGCACTCGCACACGCAGCTCGGGCTGGCAAGCCAAGAACTGACCCAAGCGGTACTGAACTAAGATGATGTCGGCTGAAGCAAGCAAAGAAGACCCTGCCAAATGGCGCGCAAACAAAAAAGCGAGAAGGAGCCGCAGGCCATGATCGTCATCAACGACGAATTTGTCACACTTGATACACCGTATGGACCGATGCGGACTCACATCGTTCGCCCCGCAGCTCCGGGACGTTATCCCGGCATCGTCTTTTACTCGGAGATTTTTCAGATTACCGCGCCTATCCGGCGAACCGCGACTTTCTTTGCCGGGCACGGCTTCATCGTGGCGATGCCCGAGATCTATCACGATTTTGAGCCGGCAGGCACGGTCTTCGCCTACGACCAGAAAGGCTCTGACCGCGGTAATGCGCTCAAGACCACAAAGAAGCTGGCCAGCTACGACGCCGACGCCCGCGCCGTTCTCGACCACCTTGCCGCCCGGCTCGATTGCACCGGCAAGCTCGGCGCACTGGGCATCTGCATCGGCGGCCACCTGGCCTTCCGCGCGGCGATGAATCCCGACGTTGTCGGCAGCGCCTGCTTTTATGCGACCGACATCCACAAAGGCAGCCTGGGCGAAGGCATGAACGACGACTCGCTCGAGCGTGCCAAGGACATTCAAGGCGAACTGGTCATGATCTGGGGCCGCCAGGACCCGCACATCCCCCTTGACGGCCGCATGAGAGTGCTTGCCCGACTCAATGAAATGGGGCTGCGTCTGAGCTGGCACGAGGTCAACGGTGCTCACGCCTTCATGCGCGACGAAGGCCCTCGCTACGATCCAGAGCTGGCCCACAGCCTCTACAGCCTCGTGCTTGCGTTTTTTCATCGCAAACTCGGACAGGGAGACCTGCCCATCGTCTCGGCCAGCGCCTCAGAGAGCCGCCACTAGAGCGCTGTCATCCAGTTACCTGTTAACTTGCAGGGATGCTTTCTGGTGGTCTCGGCCAGAACAGTTCTAGCTGGCGACCAAGGTGGGCCGTTTGCGGCCAGCGAGCAGCGGCAGCACCTCACAGAGGGCCGCATCGACGGTGAGGCCGTATTTGGCGCGGAGGGCGTCGACCTTGCCGTGCTCGATGAACTGATCGGGCCAGCCGATGCGGACGACCGGGACCGACACTCCCATCTCGTCGAGAGCTTCGATCACTGCCGAGCCGAAGCCGCCCATCTTGACGTGATCTTCAAAGGTGACAAAGGCGGCGACTCGGCGCGCGTACTGGGCCAGCATTTCGCTGTCGAGAGGTTTGACGAAGCGTGGATTGATGACTGCAGCGGAGAAGCCTTCGCGATCGAGGTGCACGCCGAGTTCGCCGGCGAGGGAGATCATATTCCCGAGGCCGAGAATGGCGACGTCTGAACCGTCGACGAGAACTTCGGCTTTGCCCACGGGAATTGCTTCGGGGGCGGGCTTGCGTGCAACACCGGCGACGGCGCCGCGCGGATAACGGATGGCGCTGGGACCGGGCAGATCGAGCGCGGTCTTCATCATGTCGGCGAGTTCGTCTTCGTCCTTTGGCGCCATGAGGGTCATTTCAGGCACGCCGCGCAGATAGGCGATGTCGAAGAGGCCGTGATGGGTGGGGCCATCGTCGCCAGAGAGACCGGCGCGGTCCATGCAGAAGAGTACCGGAAGTTTCTGCAGCGCGACATCGTGCACAAGGGGGTCGAAGGCGCGCTGCAGGAATGTGGAGTAGATGGCGCAGACAGGCCGGAAACCGCGGGTGGCCATGCCGGCCGCGAAGACCACGGCGTGCTCTTCGGCGATGCCCACGTCGAAGTAGCGGCGCGGATGAGCGGGGCGGAAGAGATCGAGGCCGGTGCCGTTGGGCATGGCCGCGGTGATAGCGACGACGCGCGGGTCGGCGTCCGCGAGCTGAACCAACGTTTTGGCGAAGGACTCGGAGTAGGTGGTTTGGCCGGTGAGGGTCTTGCCCGTTTCCGGGTCGTAGGGGCCGAGACCATGGAATTTTTTCTGCAGGTCGAGTGCAGGCTGAAAACCACGGCCCTTCTCGGTGAGGATGTGGAGCAGAACGGGGCGCTCTTCTTTTTTGAGGAACTGAAAGGTCTCGATGAGCAACGGAATATTATGGCCATCGATGGGGCCGAAGTATTGCAGGCCGAACTCTTCGAAGAGGATTGAAGGCCAGAGCATGCTCTTGGCAGCTTCTTCAGCACGGCGAACAACGGTGACGGCAGTCTTGCCGCCGAAGCGCTCGACCAGCTTCGCGGCCGACTCGTGGAAGCTGCGGACACGCTCGTTGGTGACGATGCGATGAAAGTAGCGGGCGATGGCGCCGACGTTGCGATCGATGGACCATTCGTTGTCGTTGAGGACGACGATGAGGCGCTTGGTCTGCTCGGCGATATTGTTGAGGGCTTCGAACGAGATGCCATTGGTGAAGGCGGCGTCCCCGGCAACGGCGACGACATGTTCGCGGCCTCCGGCGAGATCGCGCGCGACGGCCATGCCCAGGGCTGCGGAGAGCGCGGTACCGGCGTGCCCTGCTCCGTAGCAGTCGTGGTCGCTTTCGGTGCGGAGCATGAAGCCGTTGAGTCCGCCGGGCTGACGTATGGTTTCGAAACGCTCGCGGCGGCCAGTCAGTATCTTGTGAATGTAGGCTTGATGGCTGACGTCGAAGACAAGTTTGTCGGTTGGGGTATCGAAGACGGAATGCAGCGCGAGGGTGAGTTCGACGACACCGAGATTGGGACCCAGATGGCCGCCTGTTTTAGAGAGGGTCTGGATCAGGAAGGCGCGAATCTGCTCCGCGAGCTCGTCCAACTGCGCAGAGTTGAGTTTCTTCACATCAGCGGGCGAGTGAATGGACTCCAGCAGTGATCCCATGAACTTCCTTCTCCCGCGAAAAGCCGGGTGTCCAAGTCGAGGCCCGAGTCCGTTGGCGGCTGTCGAACGCGCTCTGCTAGCCGGCACAAATCCGAGGCGTGGGCTCCCGGCAAACCATGCCGATGTATCACCCAAGTATAGCAATCTGCGCGATTGCCGAGGCACTCAGAGGTAGACGCTGCGTTACCCACAAAGTTGCGGCACTGCGTGCGGCAGCCCCTTAAGGCCTTGTGGGCGAAAAGATTGCTGGGGCATGCTGGCACTGCATGCAGCGGACCCTTAAGGCCTTCGCGGGCGGAAAGATTGCTGGGGCGAGCAGGCACTGCGTGCGGCGGGCATTGCATGCAGCCACCTCTCGAAGCTCCCGTGTCGAGAGTGAGGTTTAGGATGACGGGAGAGGTCGGAACAGGAGCGGGCAGTGCGCGGAGTATTCAGAACGATTTGGTTTGGTTTGTGTGTTTTGGGGTTGCTGGGAGCGGTGCGGGTCTGGGGACAGCTGCCGGAGCCGGGAACACAGTCGACGACGCCCAATCCCCTGGTGGACACGACCATGACCCCGGGGAAGACGCTTCTCTTCGATCTGGAGGCGAAGTTCGCCAAGGATGTGGCAACGCGGGGAGGCGCGGCGTTCGCGGATTGGTTTGCCGCGGATGGCGTCGCTCTGGGGAACGGGGCCATGCCCTCGATCGGGAAGGTGGCGATTGCGAAATCGGCGAACTGGTCTCCCGAGGTGTATCAGCTGACGTGGACGCCGACCGATGCGGTGATGGGGCCCTCGGGCGATATGGGCTACACCTGGGGACACTTCGAGGGACACAGCAAGGACGCGAACGGAAATCCAGTGACGACGACGGGGCGGTACATCACGATCTGGCGCAAGCAGCCAGACGGCGGCTGGAAGGTTGTGCTCGACGCGGGCGCGAACGAGCCTGCGGAGGCGGGCGCGTGCTGCAAGTTGCCGGGACCGGGGAACTGAGGCCTTGCATGGCCGGAGGATCTACAGCAAGCGGAAGGCGAAGCTGAGTGCAATTTGCCTGGCACTCCCTGGGACTTCGCGGCAGGCTCAGGAGGATCATGCCGACTTCAGAGTCGGGAAGAAAGTCTTCGCCTACTACCTCGACAATCATCACGGCGACGGAATCGTGAGCGTGTGCTGCAAGGTGCTGCCGGGTGAGAACGAGCGGTTGATCGCGGGGAGTCGACGCAAGTTTTATATGCCGGCGTATGTGGGGCCGAGAGGATGGGTCGGGTTGTGTCTCGATCGGCCGACGATGGATTGGGCGGAGGTGAAGGAGGTCTGGAGACGCTGAAGAACGTGACAAGATGAAGCCGGTCAGCAAGGTTTCGCAGCCAACCGTTCGGTTCTTAGCGTTCGATGTCTGAAGAGAGCTCCCTCCGTTGGGAAAGACGGCGGCCTATTGATCAGAATCGGAATCGAGAGACAGATTCCTTTTTGCACAGCCCCACCCTGCGACCACGAAGTTGAATCTGGGGCGATCCCGACTTACGCCAGCCGGCTTTCGCTTAGGTCCAGTTCGTGCTCGAGGGTGCGATGGACGCTGTCGCCGATTCTTCCGTTGGCGCGCAGCAGGTTGAGTTCTTCGCGCTCGCGGCGGATGGTATCGAGCAGGATCTGGCCCAGGGTCAGGTTGGCCGTAGGTTCTTCGGGGACGCTGCCGTCGGGCCCGCACTGATCGATCTCGGTGATTTTGTGCTCGTACTGGTGGAGAAGATCGTCGTAGAGATGCGTCTCATGTTCGCCCTCGGCCGACTTTCTGCGGTCACTCAGAAAGTTGATGGCTGCCTGCAGGAGCAGATGGCGGGCTTCTCCTTCTTCACAGACCCCTGCATCGATTTGAGCGAGTCCCAGTGTGCGCACAACCCAGGGCAACGAGAGGCCCTGGAGGACGAGCGTGACGAGGATGAGGGTAAAGGTGAGGAAGATGATGAAGCTGCGTTGAGGGAACGGGCTGCCATCGGTCAAGGTGAGAGGCAGCGAATTAGCGGCCGCCAGAGCGACCACGCCGCGCATGCCGGTCCATCCCACAACGAAAACTTGATTGGGCTGGGGGTTGTCGTAGATCTGCTTGAGGACGCGTGTGCGGACCCACCATGCGGTGCGCGCCCCGGGGAACATCCAGGCCATCCGTAGCAGGACGAGAATGGCGGAGAATGCCAGCCCGTACACGAGAAGACTCACCCTGCTTTGCCCGCGAATTCCGGCGAGGACATAGGGAAGCTGCAGGCCGATGAGCACGAAGACCAGGCCGTTCAGGAGGAACTCCAGCGCGTCCCAGACGGCGATGGCCTGGAGCCGCACTCCGGGCGAGAAAAAGGCCGAGCTGCGGCGGCTGACGAACAGACCGCAGGCAACGACGGCGATCACGCCGGAGGCCTTCACGGCATCGCCTGCGAGATAGGCGGCGTAGGGCACGATCAGGGACAAAGCGATCTCGACGGGGCCGTCATCAACCCAGCGCTCGAGCCAGGTTACGGCCAAACCAATCGCGAGGCCGACGAGGACGCCGCCGAGGGTGAGCCATGCGAATTCGAGCAGGCCGCGGACGATGGTTGGGGCTGTGCCTTGAACGACCATCTCGACGCCGAATTGCAGCGCGAGCAAGCCGGTGGCGTCATTGAGGAGACTTTCTCCTTCAATCAAGTCGACGATGCGCTGCGGCATGCCGACCTTGCGCGCGATCGAAGTTGCGGCTACGGCATCGGTGGGCGACACCACTGCGCCAAGAAGAAAGCCGAGGCGCCAGTCGAAGCCGGGCAGCCACCATTGTGCCGCGTACGCAACGCCAATCGCGGTGAAGAAGACGAGCAGTACAGCGAGGCTGGAGATGGAGACCAGGTTGTAGCGGAACTCGCGCCACGAGGTTTGCCACGCGGCGATGTAGAGCAGCGGTGGCAGAATGACCAGGAACACGATGGAGGGTGGCAGCGGAATGCGCGGAACGCGTGGAAGGAGCGAACAGAGCAATCCAAAGATGACGAGAACGATGGGGTAGGATACGGCGAAACGGCGCGCCAGGCCTGCCACTGCGGCAACGGCGCAGAGCAATGCAATCAGAAGCACCAGGATGTAATTGATTTGATCCATCGAACGGGGCAGCCCTCCGTCGCGTGCCCTCTCTCTCTTTTATCGCAGATGCCAACCGGATTCGGTCGGCCTGGGCCGATTCGGGCGCATGGGGCCTTCTTTCACATGGGCGTGAGACAATTCCCTCGGTAGGCTTCCCCGCCAAACTTTCACCTGCCGCGAAGACCGCATGGGTGTCACCACAGGCATTCTCAACACTCTGTTTGGACGGCCTCTCGCCACAAGCGAGGAGCGCGCCGAGCACATCGGACCGATCGCGGGCATTCCGATCTTCGGTCTCGATGCCCTGAGCTCTGCGGCCTACGGGCCTGAGGCGGCGCTGACGCTTCTGATTCCGCTGGGCGCGGCGGGCGTGGCGCACATCGTCCCCATCAGCGTGGCCATCGTGATTTTGCTGGCCATTGTGTATGCCAGCTACCGGCAGACGATCGAGGCCTATCCCAAGGGAGGTGGCTCGTACACGGTCGCGACAGAGAACCTGGGCAACCATGCCGGGCTGCTGGCCGCTGCGGCGCTGATGATCGACTACACGCTGACGGCGGCCGTGGGCATCTCGGCCGGGGTGGGTGCACTGATTTCGGCGGTGCCGAGTCTGCAGCCGCACACGCCGGGGCTGTGTCTGGGCGTGCTGGTGGTTCTGACCATCATCAACATGCGAGGCGTGCACGATACGGGCGTCGCGTTCATGATTCCGACCTATCTGTTCACCGGCACACTGCTGCTCGTGATTATTGTTGGGGCGGTGAAGGTGCTGACGGGGCACGCGCAACCGGTAACTCCGCTGCCTGCGATGCCTGCTGCGACCTCGGTCATGAGTTTATGGCTCCTGCTCAAGGTGTTCTCGTCGGGCTGCACGGCGATGACGGGCGTGGAGGCGGTGAGCAACGGCGTGATGGCGTTCCGAGAGGACACTAGGAAAAACGCAAAGACCACGCTGACGATCATCATCGCTTTGTTGGCTGTCTTGCTGCTGGGCATCGCGTTTCTGTGCCGTGCCTACGGGGTGGGCGCAACCGATCCGGGCGGAGCGCACTATGAGAGCGTGCTGTCGATGCTGACGCGCGCGGTGATGGGCCATGGATGGTTCTATTACGTGACGATCGGATCCGTATTGTTTGTCCTGGCCCTCTCAGCCAACACGGCGTTCGCAGACTTCCCTCGCCTAACGCGCGCGATCGCAGGCAACAACTATCTGCCGCACATTTTTCTGCTGCGTGGGCGCAGGCTGCTCTACTCCTGGGGCATCTATGTGCTGGTGGCGCTGACAGCGATTCTGCTGATCGTGTTTGGCGGGGTGACGGACCGGCTGATTCCGCTCTATGCCATCGGGGCTTTTCTGGCGTTCACGCTGTCGCAAGCGGGAATGGTGGTGCACTGGGTCAAGAAGGGCGGGTCGCCGGTGCGCATGGCGCTCAACGGACTGGGCGCGGTGGCGACGGGCATCACGACGCTGGTGGTCCTGGTGGCGAAGTTCGCCGAGGGCGCATGGATCACGGTGCTGCTGGTGGCAGGGATGATCCTGGCGATGCGGGTGGTGAACCGGCATTACCGGCGCGTGGCACGCGAGACCGATCTGGACCGGCCGATCGTGGCAGCGGACGTGACCGAGCCCATCGTGATTCTGCCGATCGATCGCTGGAGCCGGATATCGGAGAAGGCGCTGTCGTTTGCGCTATCGATGTCGAATGATATTCGCTGCGTGCACGTGCAGATCAGCGAAGAGCCCGACAAGTTCTGCGAGGAATGGGAGGCGATGATCGCGGGACCGCTGAAGTCGGCGGGCAAGTGCGTGCCCAAGCTGATCACACTCCAGTCGCCGTACCGGTACATTCTGCAGCCGATGGTGGACTATGTGCTGGGGGTGGAGAAGGAGACCGATTTTCACAAGGTGTGCGTGCTGGTGCCCGAATTGGTGGTGCGGCACTGGTGGGAGAGCTTTCTGCACAACCGGCGAGCGGATTTGCTGAAGGTGATCCTGCTGCTGCGCGGGAACCGGCGGATTATCGTGATCAATATTCCGTGGTATCTGGAGCGGGCCTGAGGGCGGGCCCCAAGACAGCCGGCGCGCCGAGGGATGCTCGCATTCAATCTTGAAGAGCGGGTTCGCTCTCCTCCGAACGGCACGCCCGTCACAGTAGAGGACAGCCCCCTGAGCCGGTGCACAGGCCGAGCCCCGCCAAGATCCGAGCCCCCGACGGCGCTTCGTCGAACAGGGGGGTAAACGGTAGTCTAGGAGGGTACCGGAACCATGGAACGGCGCTCGAGCATGGCACAGGTGACGTGTGCTCCAGTGGGCGCCAGCAAGGCATTGAGGAGAACTCCACATTGAAGAGGAAGCAGTCTTTTTGGATTTTTAGGAGAAATCGCCGATATGGTATCTCGCAGAGCGCGTGCACAGTCTCTGCTCCTTGGGGTCGCGGCGACCTGGGTGCATCGATTTCGCGACACACCCTCTTTGGTTTCGCTGTAGCCGCGATTGCGGTTGTTCTGATGCCGCTCGCGGCGATGAGCCAGATCGCTCCGGAAAAATCACCCAGCCGCAGCACGGACCACGAGTATAAGTACACAGCCTTGGTTGGGTTTGGCTACACAAGCCTGAATCAGGTGAACCAGTCCAACAGCGGCCTGACGGGAGTGACCCTTTCCGTGACGCGCGACTGGGGCAAATATTTTGGCCTCACGGCGCAAGGCGGCCACTATCAATGGACGGTCACCGCCTCGAACCCCTTTGCCGCATCGGTGAATATGTACCTGGCCGGCCCTGAGTTTCACGCAGATCTCTACGACCACGTCGGCATCTTTATCCACGGACTGATCGGCGCCGAGCACACGGGTGGCGTTGCCATCCGGCCCGACGAGTCGTTCGCAGGCGGCGTTGGAATGGGCGTCAGCTACAAACTGGGGACGCGACTGGGGCTGCGTGCCTGGGGCGACGACATTGGCTCGTCCTTTACCCTGGTTCCGTATCAACCGGGATTCTCGCCCCATCGGCGTTTTAATGCCCACGCCGCAATTGGCGTGACCTACAAGTTCTGAGACACGCATGACCGCAGTCAGCGTGATTGCAACGGTCCTCAACGAACGGGAGAACATCGCACGGCTTGTCGAGAGCCTGCTGCAGCAGACGCCGTCAGCGGCGGAGATTGTCATCGTGGACGGCGGATCAAGCGATGGGACCTGGGAGTGGCTCGAACCGGCCGCGACAACACATCTCACGCTGCGCGCGATTCGAGACAAGAGCTGCAGCCTGAAGTTCACTCCCGGGCCTGTATCCAGAGGACGCAATGTCGCGATTGAAGCAGCTCGATCGGAGCTGATTGCCTGCGCCGATGCCGGATGCACGTATAAGCCCGATTGGCTTGCGGAGCTGATCGCGCCCCTGGTGAAGGACGATGCGGAGTACGCGTTGGGCGGTGCGTGCCTGGATCTGACGGACGCGACAGTTTGGGATCTGGCTTCGGCGCCGTTCTTCGGCGTGAAGATGTCTGCCGATGAGCCAAGCAAATCGTGTACGGCGCGTTCAATGGCCTTTACGAAGGACCTATGGCGCAGGGTCGGAAGATTTCCGGAGTCGGTGCTTCTGGGTGACGACACCATCTTCGATCTTGAAGCGCGCAAGGTGACGGCGCCGGCGTTTCCGCTGCATGCGAAGGCGCACTATCGGCCGCAAAACTCTTTTGCTTCGGCTTGCCGCCAGATGGCGCGCTACGCCACCAGCGATGGGGTTCTGGGCGTGCGAAGGGCTCGGCTGATTAGGAATGCGACGCGATGCGTGGCGGAGGTCGCAGCAGTTGCTCTGCTGCCGTGGAGCTGGATTCCGCTGGCGCTAGCGGTGGCGATGATGCTGCAGTTCGCGTTCGAGCCAGATTGGCGTTTTCTGCGCAGGCAGAAGCTGAGTGTATGGGCTGCGCGCATTGTGTTTTCGGCCGCGGTCCCGTGGATTGTGGCGATCTACCGGATGCGTGGAAGTCTGACCAAGAAGGAACCGGGAAATGCGCAGAACGCGAAAGGATGACCGGAGAGGTCAAACGTGTGGGGCACATCGGCGGCAGCGAGATGTACTCCTCACACGCGCATGCTCGAACGATTCCTGCGGAGCGAGTGTTTACACATGACAAAGGCTCGCACGGACGGTCTCCTCTTGATGTCCCTCGGGAGTGTGCTCTTTGTAGTGTTCGGCATCGTGCTTGAGGCGTCCTCGCCCGCGACGATGGGCGATTTTCGAATGCAATACTTCCCCGCGCGTTGCACGCTCGAATATGGCGACCCCTACAACGAAAACCACGTCCTGCGAACTTATCGTGCCGAGCGAGGAAGCTTGCCTGAGGAATCGCTCGGAGCACGGCTGATGACCACCGAGTACATCTATCCGCCGACCACTCTGACATTCACCCTGCCACTGGCCACGCTTCCCTACCGCTCCGCACAGCTGGTTTGGATGCTGGTAAGTCTCGCTGGACTTGTTGTTGCCGGATTCCTTATCTGGGATCTGGCGGCGGTGTATGCGCCCGAGGTCTCAGGCGCCTTGATCGGATTTCTGCTGGCAAATAGCGAACTGACTGTCACGAATGGCAATGTCGCGGGAATTGCGATCAGCATGTCCGCAATCGCGGCGTGGTGTTTTGTGAAGGAGCGATGGGTCGCGCTTGGCGTCCTGTGCATGGCCGCCGGCCTGATGCTGAAGCCGCACGACACATGGCTTGTGTGGCTCTATTTTCTACTCGCTGGCGGAGCGTATCGGAAGCGCGCACTGCAGGCTTTGGGTGCATTTGTGATCTTGAGTCTGCCCGCTGTCGCCTGGGTTACTCACGTTGCACCGCATTGGCTCCATGAGCTGCGATCCAACATGGAGGCAATCTCTGCGCGGGGTGGAACGGATCCAAGCCTCGGTGCTCATGGACCGTCGATGATCATCGATCTGCAAGCGGCGATCAGCTTCTTTCGTAACGATCCGCGCATGGAGAATGTCCTGAGCTACTTCATCTGTGGCGCAATCCTTCTGGTGTGGTGTGCTGTCACGGTGCGCTCCAGACCGTCCCTCGGAAACGCGTGGCTTGGGCTTGCGTCGGTTGCGGCGCTCACCATACTCCCCGTCTACCATCGGGAAGTCGATGCCAAAGTTCTACTGCTGACGATTCCGGCATGCGCAATGCTTCGTTGCCAAGGCGGCCGGGTCGGCAGAGTTGCAATGGCGCTGACTGCTGCTGGATTGTTCGTCACGGCCGATATCCCCTGGGCCATCGACGTCGGCTTGCTCAGGCATTTCGCTCCGCCAGATACGAGGCTCTCGGGCCGACTTCTTGTCGCATCGCAGGTAGTGCTCGTGCCCTTGGTGCTGCTGATTGAGGGTGTTTTCTTTCTTTGGGTCTATGCCGCGCGATTGCGGGAACAGAGAATCGCAACAGCAGTCTAATCCTGGAATTGGATTGGACAAACGCAGTCAGGACTCGGACAAATCCCAATCACGGTCCTGTTCGATACGAAAGTGTGTGTACTCCACTGGGGAGGATTTTGCTCTCGACAAAATGCAGGGTGTGCCGGCGGCCTGCGGGGATGAGCGGAACGCCGCCGCCCAGCAAGACAGGGCTAAGCGCGACTTCGACGGAGTCGACAAGACAGGCATCGAGCAAGCCGCGAAACAATGCGCCGCCCCCCATGAGCCAGATGTCTTTGCCGGGCTGCTCTTTCAGTTTTGCCACGGTGTCGGGGATGTTCTTCGCCAGGATCGTCGCCTCGGGGTGCTTGGCCGGATCGAGCGTGGTTGAGACCACCACGATTTGCTTGCCCATGCTGTGGAGGAAATTGAGGCGAGTCAGGGCGACCTCGTAGGTGCGGCGGCCCATGAGCAGCGTGTCGAAGCGCTCCCACAGAGCGGCAAAGTCGAACGACGGATCTTGCACGATCCAGTCGTACTCGCCTTGGGGGCCGGCGATGAAGCCATCGAGGCTGGCTGCAACGGAATAGACGAGGCGGCGCATCGGGTGCTCCCTGGGACGAAGTTGTTGAGGCTCCCTCCGTCCGCAAGCCAGTCTACGCGATGCCTACTCTTCGATGTATTCCTTGAGCAGTTGCACGATGAAGATCCAGCCGCTGTTGCGTTCGCGCAGACGCGGGGTGGTGAGTCCGGAGTGGGTAACCCGCACGCGTGTCTCCTTGCCGTATTGCTGGAGCTCCCAGCGCACGATGGTTTCCGGATGATCCTGCTCTTCTTCGCGGATCCAGGTGTATTCGAGAAGATGCGGCGGCACGACAGTGCGGTAGACACCGTGCACGATGGATTCTCGCTGCTCTTCTCCCGGACTCTGTCCCATGACGCGCATGGTCCATTTGCCACCGGAGCGCACATCGCACAGGGCGCGCACGAGCTTGAACTGATCTTCCATGCGCCACCACAACAGGAGCTGGTCGGGATCGGTCAGGGCATCGAAGATGCGAGCGGCTGGAGCATGGATGGTGATTTCCTGGACAATGGTGTCGTTGGCGGATGCGGGGGGCGTCATTTCTTCTCCATGTAGTTTTTAAGGTTCTGCAGCGCATCTGCCCAGAAGGTCTCGTAGTCGCCGAGCCAGTCGTCGACGAGGCGCAAAGGCTGCGCGTTCAAACTGCATAGATGGGACGTCCCGCGCGCGCGGGTTTCGACCAGGCCGGCGCGATGGAGCAGGCGCAGATGCTTGGAGATGGCGGGGCGGCTCATGCGGAAGTTGCCGGCGATGCCGCCGACCGTCTGCTGTCCATTGCGGAGGATGTGGAGGATCTCGCGGCGAGTGGGATCGGCGAGGGCGCGAAAGACAGCATCGCGCTGGCGGGCGGATTTGGTAACCATACAGTTACTGTCAAGTTAACCACGGACTTTCTGATTGTCAAGCCTGGAGGCACGGACGGGCGAACAATGGATCAAGCAGCGCAACCGTCCGAGCGCATGAGAGCGTTCGATAGAATAGCTCGTGTCTTCCCCTCAGGCTTCGCCAAAGCGAATCAACACGCCGGGCCAGATTTTGTTTGCGAGCCTTGTCGGCACGGCCGTTGAATTCTTCGACTTTTATATCTATGCGACAGCCGCGGTGCTGGTCTTCCCCAAGCTCTTCTTCCCGGCGACGAATCCAGCATCGTCGGTGCTGGCATCGCTGGCGACGTTTGCAATTGCATTCGTGGCGCGGCCCATCGGAGGAGCGCTGTTTGGGCACTTCGGCGATCGCGCAGGGCGAAAGAAGACGCTGGTTGCGGCGCTGACGACGATGGGCGTGTCCACGTTTCTGATTGGCGTGTTGCCGGGATACGCATCGATTGGGTTGGCTGCGCCATTGCTGCTCGCGCTGTGCCGCTTCGGCCAGGGCATCGGCCTGGGCGGAGAGTGGGGCGGAGCGGTGCTGCTGTCCGTAGAGAATGCGCCGCCGGCGAAGCGTGCGCTGTATGGGATGTTTCCGCAGCTTGGAGCGCCGGTGGGTTTCTTGCTTTCAGGTGGGACGTTTCTGCTGTTGTCGCGCCTGCTGACGGACCAGCAGTTTTTCGCGTTCGGGTGGAGGCTGCCGTTTCTGGCGAGTTCGGTGCTGGTGTTGTTGGGACTGTATGTGCGGCTGAGCATCACCGAGACACCGGTGTTTGCCGAAGCTCTGAAACGGGCTGAAAGAGTCAGCGTGCCCTTCTTCTCGGTGTTGCGGCGCAACTTCCGCGAGGTTGTTGCGGGCATCATGGTGTGCCTGGCGACCTTCGTGCTGTTCTATCTGATGATCGTCTTCGCGCTATCGTGGGGGACAACAGCCCTGCACTACGATCGCGATACTTTCCTGATATTCCAGTTGGCGGGCGTTGTGTTTTTCGGGGCCGCGATCCCTTTCTCCGCGTGGCTGGCGGAGTTTGGACGGCGTCCTGCAATGTTCGGGGCGACGATTCTGATTGGCCTCTTCGGGCTGGTGCTTGCGCCGTTGTTCAGGTCGGGAACCGGAGGCGCGCTGACCATGATGATTGTGGGATTGACGCTGATGGGCCTGACGTATGGGCCGCTGGGGACAGTGGTGTCGGAGCTGTTTCCGACGACGGTGCGCTACACGGGCAGCTCGATCACATTCAGCATGGCGGGGATTCTGGGGGCGTCGCTCGCGCCCTATATCGCAACGTGGCTGGCGACCAAGTATGGGCTGCAGTGCGTGGGCTACTACCTGAGCGGATCGGCGGCGGTGACGCTGGTGGGGTTGATGCTGATTCGGGAGACGCGAGGGGAGAAGTTGTAGTTTTTCTTGTGGAGGTCAGGCTCCTGTCTGGTTGCGCACGACCGCATTGGGAAACTCGCCGCGCCTCAGCGCCTCGATGATATGTCGCAACTCTTCACGGTCCTCTGGGTTCGACAGCGAATCGAATCGATCGGTGAGGGACTGCCGAACCTCTTCCAATAATGGATTGAAGATTCTCGCGGAACTTGTTCGATCCCAGTCATCATCGTTGTCCGCGCCCTGCAGATGGCGCTCGAGCTCATCGGCAAAGTCCTGAGGAGTAACTTTGCGCTTCAGCGGCAGCACCGCTATCCCAAGTATGACTGCAATCACCGCCGATTCCGATGACGGTGGATGAAGAGGCGGGGCTGGTGGAGAGCGCAGAGCGGATTCGGACAGCTGTGCGGGGTTGGGGTACTAGGGTGGGCATGCGTGATACGATTTCCGGAGCCGGGCGAATCAAATTCAAAGAGTCCGAAGCGTCAGGAGAGTCCGTGTGCGAATGAATCTCACCTTGGCCGTTTCGCGACGGGCCGTCGTCCTTGTCACTTGCGTCGTTACCGTAATTCCCATGCACGCGCAGGGCCTGTGCGATCTTGTGCCTGCATCGGTTGTGCAGTCCACTCTCGGTATCACGACTCCTCTCACCGCGGCGCCAAACACCGAGGGCGGCAACGGGTGCGACTACAAAGGCAAGGCCGCGGGACCGATCTGGATCAAGGCCGATACTTCCGATTACACAGGGATCTACAAGACCATCCAGGACCAGCAGTTCACCCAGCTTCCCTATGGCAGCACACTTGTCCCCGGACTCGGCGACAAAGCCTACTACTCTGAAAACCACGACCAGAATATCGCGGGTTACCAGTTGAACTACACAAAGCAGGCGCTGGTTTTTGTGGCGAAGGGGAAGATCGTCTCCTTCATTTTGATGCTTCTCGACCAGGGCGCGCCCAAGGCGAACGTGCTGGCGTTGGGCAAGTATGCGCTGGCCAAGCCGATTGAGACGCTGAAGATGCCGCAGTGATTGTGACCAGCACTGTGGTTGAAGAGGACTTGTTCACTTGGAACGCAGATTAAGGCTCTCCATGGACATCGGCAGCACGCAGTGCTACCTGCGAGCCTGGCCCATTTTCAAGGAAGTCTCGTTGCCGCTTTTGGTGCCACTTTGTACCGTCGTTCGTTGCCTTGTCCACCTCGTTTGACTAGAACACGCCGTTTCACCGATGAGCCCTTCTGTTGATACAACTTCGGGTTTCGATCGCGGTAGGGACGATCCTCATGGATCGCCCCCCGCACAGATCCGTACGTGCGCGTCTACGCATACGGCTCTTATCGTGAATACAAACGGCAGATGCTGCCAGCCGCACACTCCATAAGCTTGGTACATGCGGAGCCCCGCTCTGAGTCGGGAGCATGTGGCTTAGGAAGTGTTCTCCACGATCCATGCCCTTCCCTCCCCAAACTCCGCAGAAGGTTTCCCTCCTTTGTTCGGCCGGTTCACAGGTGTCGGGTCGGAGGTGGCGCATCTGGTTGCCCCGATGCTGGCCACCGTCCGCC
>CAZPEZ010000051.1:16900-35354 GCA_964585715.1 uncultured Occallatibacter sp. | reverse complement strand
ACCTGGCGGGGTTGGCGGGATTACGTCGCGTAGGACCCGGCACTGACTGATTTTATCACTCGGGTGGAGGGGAATCGGCGATGCAAGAGGGCGCAAGAAGCGACCTGCAACCTGCGTTCGAATGGCGAATGGAGTATTCTTTCCGCGCCTGCAAAACAGAGCTTCAGGAGTGAATCTAATGATCTTCAGAAGTCTTTTATTCTCTCTCCTCGCAGTTGGGCCCTTGTTTGGATCGGCGCAAGGTCTACCTCCGCTTGGACAATCTTCCGATCAGAAACCCGCAGCAGCACCCGTGACGGCTGGGAAATTGAGTGTGGAAGCCGCAAACGCCGATTTG
The DNA here is from genome assembly GCA_964585715.1 of uncultured Occallatibacter sp. Taxonomy (GTDB): domain Bacteria; phylum Acidobacteriota; class Terriglobia; order Terriglobales; family Acidobacteriaceae; genus Telmatobacter. The sequence goes on along the minus strand of CAZPEZ010000051.1, from coordinate 35,017 downwards.
AAGACGGCGCGCGCGGCGAATCAGGAGAAGCGCTACTCGGATGCGGAGACGCTAATGGCTCGGGACACGGCACTTCGCGGGGACATGCCGTATCTGTGGATCGAGCTGGGGCAGGCACAGTTGGGCGAGAAGAAATATGACGAGGCCGAGACGAGCTTTAAAGCGTCGCTGGGAAACAGCGGCGTACCCACGCAGGCCACAGCTGCGACCCAGGGATTCTATGCAACCGATGGGAAAGGCACCCATACCGGCATCACCATCTCCGACGCAACGACAACCACCGCAACCAAGATCAGCCCGGATATCAAAGGCATTTCCTACTCGAGCCTGGGCGAGATTTACGTTCATGCCGGGAAGGTCGATGAGGCAAAGGCGGCATTCGACGAAGCGGCGAAAGACTATCCGCAGCAGGCGCCACTTTACTATCGCAACGAAGCCGTTTTCTTTTTGCAGGCGGGCAATGGAGCAGAGCAGGTGGCTGCGGCCGATAAGGCGATCGCTGTCGATCCGACGCGAGCGGTTCTTTACTTCTATAAAGGACAGGGGCTGGCGGCGCAGGCCACCGTCGATCCCAAGACGCAGAAGCTGACGCTGCCGGTGGGTTGTGCCGATGCGTTGCAGAAGTACCTGGACCTGGACCCGTCGGGTCCGTACTCGGCGGACGCGAAGGGCATGCTGACGGCGGCAGGCGTGGCGATCAAGGCCGCGAAGAAGTGACGACGGGCAAGAGGTAAGTGGGTGAAGATGGGCGAGGAGGTCAGCCATGTGCAACAACGCAAAGAATGGGCACTCCGGCGGGGTGGCTCACGGACGTTCCCACGGGAACGGCCATGAGCACACGCATGGAGACGATGAACTCTTTCCCGATCACCATGCACATTTTCATGGGCCAACGTCTCGCGCTGTTGGGCGCTCGTCGCGGCGCGACTTCTTTCGCGTGCTGATGGGAGGGGCGCTGGCTGGCGCCTCGGTCATGGAGCTGGCGTATCACCGCGCGGCCTGGGCGCGCGCCACCGCGGCCGGCAACGATGCCAATCTCTTCGATCTACAGCAAGCGACGGATGGTGTTTTCTTTGCGCGTGCGCGTGTGCAGGCGATGATCAATTGCAATGCGGCGATCTTCGTGCGCTCGAAGGACGTCGTAGTCGTCGATGCACACTCGAAGCCGTCAGCGGCGGCGGCGCTGCTGGCGCAGATCAAGCGTGAGGTGACGACCAAGCCGGTGCGGTACGTCGTGAACACGCACTTCCATTGGGATCACACACAGGGGAACCAGGCGTACGCACACAGTGGACAGAAGGTCGACTTTATTGCCACCTTGGCGACGAAGAACCTGATGTCGGAGCTGGCCGAGGCGCGCCTGAAGGAATCGGTGGATGCTGTGCCCGCGGAGATCGAAAAACTGCGTGAGCGCGGTGCGAATGCGAATTCTCAAGCAGAGAAGGCTTGGTGCGCCGACCAGATTCGGCAGATGGAGGCCTACCTTGCGGAGATGAAGAACTACATGCTGGAGCTGCCAACGATCGTCTTCGACAAGGAGCATGTGTTGACCGATCCAGCGTTCGATCTGCATCTGCAGTTTCAGGGGCAGGCACACACGGCGGGCGATCTTTTTGTGTTTTGCCCGCAGCAGCGCGCGCTGGCGACCGGCGATGCAAGCCACTGCTGGCTCCCGAATATCGCGGACGGCTATCCGCGCAAGTGGCCTCGCACGATCGATGAAGTGACGAAAACCGACTTCAAGTACATGCTGTGCGGACACGGCCCGATGCAGTCGGATCGCGGGGTGATGACGAGCCAGCGGAATTACATTGAAGAGCTGACGGAGCGGGTGGAGGCTGCCCAGCAGGCGGGTCAGTCGCTCGCAGAGATGCAGAAACGGATCACCGTCGCGTCGTTGCAGTCAATGCAGTCGAACGGCTATGCGGAGTTTGTGAGCAAGGTTTCTGGAGAGGGAAATCCGCACTGGGGAGCGCTGCCACCCCTGCAGGATGACGTGAACGAGAACGTCGCGCAAGTGCTGAAGAACCTGGACCGGGCGTAGAACCCGAGGGCTCGATCGGATCTTAAACAACAGCGAATCCCTCGCCCTGCTGACCCCATGGACGGTTTCTTCCTCCATGGGCCCTAAGCGCGTTGTCGGGATGACAGCTTGACGGTGGAGCGGGCAATCGCGGCAACCGCAATGCGTCTTGCGGTGGGTTCGGGAAAGATCAGCTACCCGGTACAATAGAGGAGTGAGCAAAGTTCCCCAACCCACGGCGCCCACCGTGGGCTTTATTTCGTTAGGCTGCCCGAAAAACCTGGTCGACTCCGAGGTGATGATGGGCCTCTTGGACCGCGCGGGTGCGCGGCTGACGGCGCGCCCAGAAGAGGCCGATGTTCTCATTGTGAACACATGCAGCTTTATCGACACCGCCAAGCAGGAGTCGGTGGACACGATTCTGGAGATGGCGCGGCACAAGACCGAGGGCCGGGCGACCAAGTTGATCGTCGCCGGATGCCTGGTGGAGCGCTATCGCGACGAGATCAAGAAAAGCATTCCCGAAGTGGACGCGGTGGTCGGGACGGGTGAGCTCGAGTCTATATTGGAAGCGGCAGGAATTGCGCGCCCGGCACTAGCAGCACCGTCGCCGTTCACCATCTTGAGTGGCAGTGCCGCGGTGCGTGAAGGACGTGAGGCGGGCGCGGGAACACACAAAGCGAAGCACACGCCGCACGACGATCATGCTGCAATCGGATTTCGTCCAGAAGGCGATCACCGTGAACGGCAGGGGCGGTTCAGCCGCGAGGAATGGCAGGGCGCGGGGCATCTGTTGCCGACGTATTTATATGACGAGACGACGCCGCGGCTGCTTTCGACAGGAAAGACATCGGCGTACATCAAGATCGCCGAGGGGTGCGATCATCCGTGCACCTTCTGCATCATTCCCAACCTGCGGGGTAAATTCAGGTCGCGACGGTTCGAGTCGGTCGTAGCAGAGGCGCAGCGGCTGGTGGCGGGCGGGATCCAGGAGATCACGCTGATCGGACAGGACACGACCTGCTACGGCGAGGATCTGGGATTAAAGGACGGGCTGGCGCTGTTGCTGGATAGGCTGGCGAAGATCGAAGGGTTACGGTGGCTGCGTTTCCTGTATGCGTATCCGAACCGGATTACAGGGAAGCTGCTGGACACGATCGCGCGCCACGACAACATCTGCAAGTATCTCGATGTGCCGCTGCAGCACGCGTCGCCGGATGTGCTGAAGAGGATGAAACGCGGCGCGGGGGCTGACATTTTTCTCAAGACGCTGGAGAAGGTGCGCGCGGCGGTGCCGGGCATCGCGCTGCGCACTTCGTTCATCGTGGGCTTTCCAGGCGAGTCGCTTCGTGACTTCGAAATACTGGAGCAGTTTGTGGGCGAGGCCAGATTCGATTGGCTGGGTGTCTTCAATTATTCGGACGAAGAGGGCTCGAAGGCAATCGGACTGGACACGAAGGTTCCGAAGCGAACGATTGAGGCACGGAAGAAGCGGCTGATGAAGCTGCAGCAGAGTATTTCCAAACAGGGGAAGCTTGCGTGGGTCGGCCGCGAAGTGGCGCTGCTGGCCGAGGGTGAGAGCGACGAGACAGAACTGCTGTGGGAGGCCCGAACGGAGTACCACGCGCCGGAGATCGACGGCAAGGTCTACATCAATGATTTCGGCGATCGGGAACAGCTAGAGGCGGGGCGGTTCTATCGCGCAGAGATCACCGAGGCGCACGACTACGATGTTGTGGCGCGGGTGGTGGGTGGGCCGCTGTAATACCGGGCCGAGTTTTCCAGTTGCATCGACTGCGCTCCCTCCGACCGGCTTTACACTGTTTTGCAATGGATGATCTGGCATACATACGCAGGCCGGAGGCGCTGGGCGCCATTCAGGCGCGCACCGAGGAGTTGAAGTTTGACATGGCCTCGGAGCCGCGGACGGGCGCGCTGCTGCAGATGCTGGCGGCGTCGAAACCCGGAGGGCGGTTTCTGGAGCTAGGGACGGGCACCGGGTTGAGCACGGCCTGGCTGTTGTCGGGCATGGATGCGACTTCGACCCTGATCAGCATCGACACGAACGAGGAGTTGCAGGAGGTGGCGCGCAAGTCGCTGGGAAGCGATGCGCGTTTGAAGCTGATGTCGTGCGATGCCGCGGGTTTCTTGTGGCGGCAGCCGAAGAAGTGTTTTGACCTGGTGTTTGCCGATGCGATTCCGGGCAAATACGAAGCGCTGGATGAGGGACTAGCGATCGTGAAGGTAGGCGGCTACTTCGTGATTGACGACATGCTGCCGCAACCCAACTGGCCGGAGGGCCACGGAGACAAGGCCGCGGCGTTAATGGATCGTTTGTCAAAGGATCCGCGGTTTTTCATGCTGGCTTTGCCATGGGCCAGCGGCATCGTGGTGCTGGTGAGAAAGCCACGCCAAGCGGGAGTGGATTTGTAGACATGGCGACGAAGAAGAAATCGGCGAAGGTGCTGCGCTGCCCAACGTGTAGAACGCTGGTGCGCGCGAAGGATGAGGACTTCCCTTTCTGCAGCGACCGGTGCCGCAAGATCGATTTGGGGAAGTGGGCGATGGGCGTCTACAAGATCAGCTCTCCGGTGCTCGACCCCGAGGTGCTGGAGGATTTGGGTGCCTTCGGCGGCGGCCAGAGCAAGGATTCCAATGAGTAACGCGACGTCCGAAACTCCGGCCGCGACGCACAAGACGCTGTGGGCCTGGACACTTGCGACGTTCTTCGGCGCGGGACTGGGCAAGCCGGGGCCGGGCACGTGGGGATCGGTGGCGGCCGTGTTGCTGTGGGCGGCGTTGGCGTGGGGTGCGCATCCAGCCGGTTCGACCTTGCAGATCGCGCTGCTCGTCGGCATTGTGCTTTCGATCGGCCTAGGTGTTCCGGCGTCGACAATTGCGGCGCGTGAAAGCGGCCGACACGATCCGGGATTCGTGGTGATTGACGAAGTCGCGGGCCAGTGGATCGCGCTGCTTTGGAGTCCGGTGAGTTGGCGAAGTGCGCTCCTTGCGCTGGTCCTGTTTCGACTGTTCGATATTACGAAGCCCTTCCCTGCCCGCCAGCTGGAAGCGCTGCCGGAGGGGTGGGGCATCGTCTTCGACGACGTGGCCGCGGGGCTGTATGCTTTGGGTGTAGGTTGGTTGCTGCGACATTACCTTCCGTCGCTTGGCAGCTAAGGTTCGTTATGCCCCGGACACGCACGCAATCGACGAGCGAAGATGTGTTTGCCGATCCACGCATCGATGAGGTGATTCCGCCGTCGGCGCTGCCGAATGGCGAGGTGGCGCTGCACGGGATTCATCTTGGGCCGCATGCCGCCGGACCTCCGGTGGTGCTGGTGGGGACTTTGCCTTCGCATGTGCTGATGAGCCGGGAGAGCCGTCTGATCTTTCGGGTCCCCGAGGGAGCAACGTCAGGGCTGATCGAAGTGCGGTCGCCGATTGGCGTGAGCAACGCGGCACCGATCCAGGTGGCACGCGAGTTGACCAGCGGATTGCATCCGGTGACGAGTCCGGCGGTCAGCCGTTCGGGCATGGTGTACTCGACAATCTCGGGACCGCGGGGCAAGCAGACTCCGGTCTCGGTGGTACGCGTGAGTCCCGATGGACGGGCGACGCCGTTTGTGACCGGGCTTCTGAATGCCACGGGATTGGCCTTCAGCCCGGAAGGGGATCTGTTTGTGACCTCGCGGGCCGAGGGCACTGTCTATCGCGTGGATGGAGCGGGCGAGTCAACGCAATACGCGGAAGGCATGGGTGTAGCAACGGGAGCTGTGTTCGACGAAGAGGGCAATCTCTTTGTCGGCGATCGCAGCGGAACGATCTTCAAGATCGACCCGCAGCGCAAGATTTTTGTGCACACTACGCTCGAACCGAGCATCTCGGCCTATCATCTTGCGATTGGCATGGGCGGGACTCTGTTTGTGAGCGGCCCGACACTGTGCTCGAACGATGTGATCTGGGCGATTGACCGACAGGGAGAAGCGCGGGTGTGGTTCCGCGGCCTGGGACGGCCGCAAGGGCTGGCGCTCTCGAAGGATGGGGACGTGTATGTGACTGCCAGCCTGCACGGCCAGCGCGGACTGGTGCGCGTGACAGCATCGGGTGAGACGAGTCTGGTGCTGAGCGGAAGCAACCTTGTGGGCGTAGCCTTCTCTCCGCTCGGAACCACAGTTCTAGCCACGAATGAGGCCGTCTACGATGTTGACCTCGGCGTGGAAGGCATGCATATGAGCTAGAGATGCAACGAAGCGCGTTGGACGCGCGACAATTCAAGAGATTCTCGCCAGGAGCAAGCCGCTGTTCTTATGAAATCGGAAATCATTGCTGTCGGATCGGAGATGCTGACGCCCTTCCGGCAGGACACCAACTCACTCTATATCACGGAAAAGCTGAACGAACTGGGCGTCACCGTGGCCTTCAAGACGATTGTGGGCGACCGGCGCAAGGATCTCGTGAACGCCTTTCAGACCGCACTGGGCCGCGCGGACATCGTGATCGCGATAGGCGGGCTGGGACCGACCGAAGACGATTTGACGCGCGAAGCCGTGGCCGAAACCCTGTCGCTGACGCTGCGCCGTGAGCCCGCGCAGGTAGCTGCTTTGCATGCACGCGCGGCAACGTGGCGCATCTCGATGCCGGAAAACAATTTGAAGCAGGCCGATGTGATTCAGGGTGCGACGGTGCTGACGAACCCGAACGGGAGCGCGCCGGGCCAATGGCTCGACACGACGTTCAACAGCTATCGCAAGCTGATCATGCTGGTGCCGGGACCGCCGCATGAGTGCCGCGCGCTGTTCGATCTGGAGTGTCTGCCTCGACTACGCGACGAGCTGCCGCCGCGCGCGCTTGCGATGCGCACGTTGAAGGCGGCGATGATTCCGGAGTCGCAGGCGGACAAAATCCTGGCGCCGATCTACACCGAGTACAAAGATGTGGAGACGACCATCCTGGCGCACACGGGGGATATCCAACTCACGCTGATGTGCTCGAAGGCGACGGTAGCGGCCGCAAAGCAGCGCGTGGATGAGCTTGCCGGCAAGATGGAAGAGGCGCTCGACGACTGGCTCTACTCGTCGGACGGCGAGTCACTGGAGCAGATTGTTCTGTACTATCTCGGACTGCGGCAGGCCACTCTTGCGGTAGCAGAGAGCTGCACGGGAGGGCTGGTCGCGCAGCGCATCACGAGCGTGCCGGGCAGTTCGCGGTCGTTCCTGGGCGGCGCGGTGGTTTACTCCGATCCGCTGAAGACGTCGTTTGCGAATGTGCCGCCGGAGCTGATTGCGCAACATGGCGCGGTTTCCGCGGAGGTCGCGTCTGCGATGGCCGAAGGCATCCGCAAGCGCACAGGCGCAACGCTGGGCGTCGGTGTGACGGGAATCGCCGGGCCGACCGGCGGCACCGACCAGAAGCCGGTGGGATTGGTGTATTTCGCCGTGTCGGATGCGCAGAAGACGGACTCGTTCAACCGCACCTTTCGTGGGGATCGCGACCGGGTACGCCATTGGGCAGCAACCCAGGCGCTGGATCTGATTCGCCGGAAGCTGATGTAGCGACCACCGAGGGCGCCGAGGTTCTCCACCGGCACCGCCTTCTTTTCATCTTGCGTTCGTATGGCTGTAACCCATGCTGTCGTGTGGGGTGCCGATAATCCTCGCGTGCCGCAAGGATGCCGGCACGACGAGAGGAATTTCCATGTCGCATGAAGCAGCGCACCATCACAAGCAGGCAGCGGAGCATCACGAGCACGCTGCACGTCATCACCGCGAAGCCGCAAAACATCACGAAGACGGCAATCATGAACTGGCCGCCCACCACGCGCACCTGGCGCACGGTCACCACGTCCATGCGGCAGACCACGCTGAAGAGGCCGCCAAGCACCACGTGGAAGCGCACGGTCAAGTGCACGCGTAGCTCCGATAGCGTTGCCCGCGGGCCCGGTGTCGACTGCGGGCCTGCGGGGCGATGCTACACGATTGACTCGAAGCCGCTGCCTCTGAAAAACTCCGGCCATGGCCTATAGCGGCAGGGTGGAGTATGCGGATGAACGAAAAATCCGCAAACGCAACAAGGGATACTATCGGGTGCTGCACTGGCCTATCTGGATCTGGGTGTTCTTTCTTGCGCCTGGGCCACTGACCTTCTCGCTGTTTGCAGACGGATTCAGCGTGCTCAACTCCATTTGGCTCGGGCTCGTGTTGGTCGGTACGGGGATCGCCGGATTGTACGGGCAGATGCCCGGTGTCGAGCCCCAGCCCTACATCCTGCGCTTCGATGAGGACAAACCGAATCCGCTCTATCGGAAGGTCTGCTATACGTTCGCGTGGAATGCGGTGCTGAACTTCGCGCTGATGAATCTGGCGGGGCTGATCATAGCAACGATCACAGGCATCTGGTACATGAAGCAGCTCTATCAGTATGCGTATCTGCCGCTGTGCGCGCTGATCCTGTTGCTCGGCCTTCTGGGCTTGCTGCCTCGCGCAGGCAAATCGACAAAGGGTGAAGGGACGGAGCGCCGCTACTTCTATGGTTCGGTATGGGCGGTAACGATTGCGCAGACACTTCTGCTGATCTTGTGGAAGACATTGCCCATGACGCAAACATGGAGCCTGATCAAGCTGGCCGTCTACGTAGGAACGCTGGCGGCCACGGGGGCGGCCGCGTACAACGGCTTGCTGCCGCGCACGCGACCGATCCTTCCGGGCGAAGTGATGGTGGACTGAGGCGGTATCAAATGCCTGAAGGCTCGATCTATCTCGGCGTCCGATTCCAGCTACTGAGGTCGAGCTTTCCCAGGTCTGAAAATCCAGACCTGGGGCACCCATTTTCGTGCTTGATTACCGACTAGCGAGAGCCATGAACCGGAGCTAGGCCGTGGTGACGGGCGTGTATCCCGAGGACGCAGCCTTTTTCATCGCGGAGATTCCCTGGACTACTGTGAGCAGCGGCGTCGTCTTGGTGCTCTTGAGCGCGCCACCTGCAGCAATGGCCAGAGCAAGTGCCGCGGCGCTGACATTGTTGGGCATTTCCACGAGCGCCACGATGTCCTGATCGCCGAATGAGAGCCAGAGACCGGTCAAAGTGCCACCAATGTTTTCGACGGCCTTGGCGACAACCGCAGTGCGATCCTGCGGCTTTTTCATCAAAGCCTGGAGCGCTTCAATGGTGTACGACGCTTGCACGAGATAACTGGGCATAGAAACCCGCCTTTCATGGGTAGTGCAAATCTGTGAATCCTGGGAGAGGAACCAACTATACACGCGGGACTTCATCGCGGTCGTGGTGAATCTTTCAGCGTTCGATTTCTTGTCCGGATATGACATGCGCCTCGGCCCGGATCCATTGGCGCAGCGCCTCGGGCTTCAGCACGCTTACGGCAGAGCCGAAACCAAGAACGATGAAACGCGCGTGGTCCTCGGTCTCAAAGTCGACCTGCAGATGAATGCGATCGCCGGAATCTTTCGACGGGGCGGGACACGTGTTGAGCCAGCTCTTCAGGCGCTGCGCGACTGCCGGCGTGAGGGAGAGAACTGCGGGGTAGCGCTTACGGCGGCTGTCGAGCTCGGCCGTCGACTGTTTCCAGAACTCGGCCAGATCGAAGCGGGAAGGACGTTCGAAGCCGGTGGCCAGCACGATCACGTGCTCCATGCGTGAGACGCGGTAGGTTCGAATGCCGTTGGCTCCGCGGGCGACTAAATACCAGCTCAGACCCTTGGCAACGAGTCCCAGCGGGTCGACGGTGCGGGGCGCTTTTTCGCCGTTGGCCTTGGTGTAGTCAAAGGTGAGTTTGCGCTCGCGCTCCACGGCTTCCTGCACCGTATTCAACATGGAAAGGTCTTCGCCGGTGTCGAACCAGCCTGTCGAATCCACATGCAGCTTTTCGCGCATGGCGGCGGCCTGCTCACGCATGGGTCCGGGAAGAGCGGCCATGAGTTTGTTGAGCGCGCTTTGGGCGGCAGCGGCGAGGCGGGGATGGCCGGCGGCGCGGGGCTGAGCCATCAACAGGGCGCGCAATTCCGATTCGTCGAGGGCGGGCACCTGCGTGCGCCACCCTTTTTCGAGTTCCCACCCGCCCTGCGATCCACGTAACGCGACGACGGGAACGCGCGCGGCACTGAGGGCCTCGAGATCGCGATGGATGGTACGCTGCGAGACTTCGAGCTGCTCGGCGAGTTCACGCTCCGTCGCGCGCCCTTTGGCCTGCAGCAGCATAAGCACCGAAAGCAGCCGGTCAGCCTTCACAGATCGATTTCCTTCCCGTTCGCAACATTTTCATTCTTTCAAATCATATATGACAATCGTTGTCATATATCAAGAAAGAAGATAGCAATGTGAGGTTGGAAACCTGTATGCGTGCAAATGCCGTTCATCTGTTTGTGTTCGACACCATGGCCGATTGGGAAGCCGCCTTTGCTATCACGGCCATTAACAATCCGCAGTTTCAGCGGGTCCCGGGGCGGTATCGCGTCGTCACTGTTGGGCTGAACAGGGAGACCGTCACGACGATGGGCGGGGTGCGCATCCTGCCCGATGTTGCGCTCCAGGACATCTCGCCGCTGGCCAGTACGATGCTGATCCTGCCGGGAGGACAGAGCTGGGAGTATGGCGCCAATGCAGCGGCGATCGAGATGACGCGGCGCTTTATTGCTTACTGCGTCCCGGTGGCGGCAATCTGCGGGGCGACTCTGGCGTTGGCTAAGGCGGGGCTGCTCGACAATCGCTATCACACCAGCAACGCGCACGACTACCTCGCGGGTAGCGGCTATCGAGGCAGCCGCTTCTATCGCAATGAGCCGGCAGTCACGGATCAAGGAGTGATTACGGCATCCGGAGTGGCGCCGATCGAGTTTGCGCGCAAGGTTTTCGAGACGCTCAACCTTTACAACGCAGACACGCTCGACGCATGGTATGCGCTGTACAAGCATGGCGACGCATCGGCATATTTCGAGTTGGCGCGGTCGGCATAGGGCCGATCACCTGCGCATTCGCTGTCCGGATTTTTCACCCAAGGAGGTTTGAGATGGTACTGAAAGATTTCCTTCTTGGGCAGCTTGAACGTGAGGCTGCCTCAACTCGCAAGGCTCTGGAGCGTGTTCCCGAAGGGCGCAACAGCTTTAAGCCGCATGTGCGCTCGATGGAGTTTGGCTACCTGGCAGCGCTGGTCGCTGACATGCCGGGTTGGATCGTATTCATGATTGAGCGTGACGAGCTTGACATGGGTGATCCGTCCTCTCAACACTTCACGCCGAAAGTCGTCGATACACCTGCCGAGTTGGTTGCGCGTCTGGACGATGCTGTTCGGGATGCGAATCGAGCGTTGGAGTCGACGACCGACGAACACCTGTTGACGCCATGGGCCTTCAAGATGGGTGGCCAGGTGCTGGTGCGGCAGCCGCGCTACGTGATGATTGCGGAATCGGTTTTCAGCCATCTGGCGCATCATCGGGGGCAGTTGACCGTGTATTTGCGGCTGGCTGAGTCGAATGTGCCGGCACTCTACGGGCCGTCTGCCGACGAGCGATTCTAAGGCGAAGAGAAGCTGTTGCGCGATGAGGTCCGGCAGGCAGAGACGACACAGTTCCCTCCTGCTGCACCTGCTACACTCGTTTTCGTTATGCCCGTCGCAAGCTTGCTGGTCGTGGTGATCGCCTATCTGCTGGGCTCGATTCCGACCGGCTATTTATTGGTGCGCTTCTTTCGCAAGCAGGACATTCGCACCCTCGGCAGCGGCAACATCGGTGCAACCAATGTGATTCGATCGGGCGCGAAGGGACTGGGCGCGGCGACGTTTCTGCTCGACGTGTTGAAGGGCTGCTGCGCGGTGTGGCTTGGGGCGGCCCTGGCTCCGCATCTGATGCCAAGTTGGCAACCCCGGAATGTCGAAGCGCTGGCTGCTTTGTGCGCCGTGCTGGGCCACATGTTTCCAGTGTGGCTCGGATTCAAAGGCGGCAAAGGCGTGGCGACGGGATTCGGCGTGTTTCTGGTGGCTGCACCGTGGGCCGCTCTGGCAGCGATTGGCGTCTTTTTCCTGATTCTGGCGATTAGCCGCTTTGTGTCGCTGGGATCCGTTCTCGGAGCGGCGAGCTTCCCCGCGTTTGCGTGGTTCCTCGTATCAGGTGAGAAGCCCGCGTTCTTTATCGCGGCGCAAGCGATCGTAGCGCTGCTGATCATCGTCAAACATCACGAAAACATTCGACGGCTGTTTGCGGGAACCGAAAGCAAGTTTGGCGGTCGTCGCGGAGTAAAGGCCGCATGAACCGCATCGCAGTTCTTGGAGCAGGCGCGTGGGGAACAGCGATCGCGCTGTCGCTGCATCGTCGAGGCGACCAACAGATCACATTGTGGTCGCACAGCGAAGGCGAGGCGCGCCAGATTGCAGCGGCGGGCGAGAACGTGCAGTTCCTTCCCGGGTTTCCTCTGCCTGCAGACCTGAAGGTGACGCACGAGACTGCAGCGATTACGGAGGCAGAGATTGTTGTCTCCGTGATTCCGTCGGAGTTTCTGCGGCCAACGCTGACACGGCTGCGCGGACACTTGCGCAACGGGCAGTTTGTGGTGAGTGCGACAAAGGGCGTGGAGGATCGCACCTTTCTGCGTATGACGCAGGTGATCTCGCAGGTTCTGGAACCGGCGGGACTGCTGCTGTCGATTGGCGCGTTCTCCGGGCCGAGTTTTGCGATCGAAGTGGCGCAAGCGCAGCCCACGGCGATCACGGTTGCGTTCTCCGATCCGGAGATTGCGTCGCTGATTCAGAAGGAATTCTCGTCGGATACGCTGCGCCTTTACACGTCGACGGATGTGATTGGCGTGGAGCTGGGTGGCGCGCTCAAAAATGTCATCGCGATTGCGGCGGGCATCGCGGCCGGCGTGGGGTTGGGCTACAACTCCTCGGCGGCGCTGATGACGCGCGGCATCGCGGAGATCACGCGGCTGGCCGTGGCCTGCGGCGGGCGGCGCGAGACGCTCGGCGGTTTGTCGGGCGTGGGCGATTTGGTCCTCACGTGCACTGGCTCGCTCTCACGCAACCGCACGGTGGGCGAGGCGCTGGGCAAGGGGCGCAAGCTACCGGAGATCCTGGAAGGACTGGGCGGCAAGGTGGCCGAGGGCGTGCGCACGACGCGCGCGGCGCTGGGTCTTGCGCGGCGCTACGGGATCGAGATGCCGATCACCGAGCAGATGGAACTGATTCTCGATGAGGGCAAGGACCCACGCGAGGCGATCCGGGACCTGATGCTGCGGCCGGGCAAGACGGAGCACGCGTAGCAGTTGGTCAGTCGCCAGAAGGCAGTAGGCAGTAGTCGTCAGTAGCCAGTCAGTTGCCGGCAGGCTGAACCTTGCAGGCGCCATAGTCTTTGGCGAGCTTCTCGACGAGAAAACTACGGTTGCTCGTATCGGCCTTGCCGTTTTTTCTGATCTTGCCGATGACTTTCACTCTTTCTCCGGCCTTGACATCGGCCGTGACTCCGAGCAACTGGAAGGTCTGCTGATCGCTCTGGGTTTGCAGCTCAAGGCCGCTGGGACCGGAGACAGCGCAGCCTTTAAGAGAATGGGCGTGATGGAAGACATAGAAGATTCCAATGCCGATGGCGGCGCTGGTTGCAGCAATGCCGACGATGACCCACTCGCCATCGGTCCGCAAGGTGTCTGCGGGGGCCGGTTTTGGCGCCAGCCCTAATACCGTGCAGGCGCACAGAACGCAGGAAACAAATCTGCTCTTCGCTTTCAGGTGGGATCTCCTTTAGTTGGCGACTCGGAAATTCCAGCCATTGTTATTACGCGCGGGTCGGTTGGCAAGGACAAAGGTGGAGCGCGGCATTTCTTTCCGACTTGGCTCTGAAGCCCGCAGACGCGGGGGTACCCTCCCCCACTCCCGTTTTTTTTCGTAAAGTCCTCTTGTCGATGGCTTTTGCGGGAGGTGGACTGCGCTAAAATCCTCTATTCATTGAAGTTAATGCTCAAAGTCCTCTCAGGACTTGACTTAGAAGCAGGAATTGGCTCAATGTGCAGTCAATGCGAGCCAAAGTCTTCTCGGGATGAGGCTTAGAGGCAACACAACAGCCGCCAGCCATCCGCTCTTAGCTTGTTCCCGTTCCTAATGTGCGACGGATGGGCTTAATTCTTCGCAAAGCGGGCCCTTGGTGAAACTGACTGCGATGATTGCGGACAGTGGGTCGCTGGTCTCCCACCTCTCCAAAACCGGGAGACCCTTCGACGTAGCTCAGGGCAGGCTATGGGGCACCCTCAAGTCGATCAGGTACGAGCATCCCAGACCCGGGGCGCCCAGTCCGTGGTGACCGATGCTGCTGAGAAGCGCAGCCGAAACGGGCTTCAGGTTACAAGATGGCCCGCCCAGATTCGAAGGCGAGAGCCGGCTCGGGTTATTGCAGGAAGTTGGAGACGATCTGGATCACCAGTTCTGGTTTGCAGTTCAGGACGACGTGGCCGCAGCCGGGGATGAGGACAAGTTGGCCTTTGGGCAGCAGGTGGTAGATGTCGACGAAGTGATCGAGACGGGTGTAGTCGTCGCGGTCGCCAGCCATGACCAGGGTGGGGACGGCGATTGACTTGATTTCTTCCTGGCGCACGGCGATGGGCTCTTTGTACATTTCGGCAAGGCCGCGGATGAGGGCGCTCCACTGCTCGGGATGGGCCATGAGCTTGCGCCGCCCCGCGAAGAAGTCGGGGTCCTGTTTGTCGAGACTCTCGGGGGTCAGAGTGAAGTTGTCTTCGAGGTACGACAAGCGATGGCCATAGACTCCCAGAGAGCCGCCGATTGCGATAAGCCGGTTGACCAGCTCAGGATGACCGGCGGCGAGCAGGTACGAGGTGCCAGCACCTTCGCTGAAGCCGAGCACGTCCACCTTTTCGCCAGGCCTTACTGCCTGACGGATGACTTCGGCTGCGTCTTCGGCGAAGAGCCGCTGGGAGAGCTTCTGCCGGCCTAGCTCGGAGCGGCCGTAGCCGCGCGTGGCGATGGCAATCACCGTGCGGTGCTTGCTGATCTCGCCGATGAGCTGGCCGAATTCATCGATGTAGCCGTAGACGCCGCCATGGAGCAGAGCGAGCGGAGGTCCGCCCTGGCCGTACTGTTCGTAGTAGATCCTGGCATCGGAGGTCTGGACGTAGTGTCCGGCTGCGTCGTTCGATCCGTACGGAATCTGCTGGGCGAGCGATGCGAGAGAGGTTGAGGCAAGGAGCAGGGCGATGGCCAGGCGTGGGCGCAAGACAGGTTTCTCCTCAGTGTGTCTCGACGTATGGATGCAAGCGCCAGGCCAAAGGGCGGTTCGAATAAAGCCGTGATTCGGGGAGGGATGAGATTGATGCTGACGGCTGGGCACGTTCAGAAATGAGAAAGGGTGTCCGGTGGCGAACAGGGTTGAAGCGCGAAACAGGGATCAGGAATTGGGCATGAGCATCCGAAACCCAGGGGCGCCCAAGTGAGAGCATGGGGGATGGGCAAGCTGCCGGTGCGCGCGGTCCTCGTGTTCTGTCTCTTTGTGCTGAGCGCGATCGGGTATCTGGATCGCACCAATCTCTCCATCGCAGGACCGCAGATCATGCGGGAGTACGGGCTCAACGAAATCCGCCTGGGGTGGATGATGAGCGCGTTTCTGCTGGGGTATGCCGGCTCGCAGGTGTTCGCGGGGTATGCCGCGGTGCGACTGGGGCCGCGGCGCGCGCTCGCCGTTGGGGCGCTGTGGTGGGGCGTGTTTACGGCGGGGACGGCACTTGTTCCGGCGGGGCTGGTTCCGACGAGTTTGGGGGGCGCGCTCGGGTTGTTGCTGGCGGTTCGTTTTGCACTGGGCGTGGGCGAAGCGATCATCTATCCCGCAGCCAACCAGTTTGTGGCGCGGTGGATTCCGGCAAGCGAGCGGGGGCGCGTGAATGGCACGATCTTTGCCGGGGTCGGCGCAGGAGCGGGACTGACTCCGCCGCTGCTGACGGCGACTATCGCGGCCTGCGGATGGCGCAGCGTTTTCTGGTTCAGCGCGGCCCTGGGCGTGGTGGCGGGGATGGTGTGGTACCGCATTGCCCGTGATACGCCGGAGGAACATCCGCGCATGTCGGCGGAGGAGCTGAGCACGATTCGCATGGGCCTGACGGGCGGGCCGGCGAAGACAGCGGTTCCGTGGAGGGCGATGGCGCGCAGCCGGACGGTGGTTCTGCTAACGTTCTCGAGCTTTTGCTTCGGCTATATCGCGTGGATTTTTCTGGGATGGTTCTACCTTTATATGGCGGAGGCGCGCGGGGTGGATCTGAAGAGGAGCGCGCTGTACGCGATGATTCCCTTTCTGGCGATGACTACGTTCTGCCTGATGGGCGGCGTGGTGAGCGACTGGGTGGCGGCGCGGCGAGGACTGCGCGCAGGCCGGTGCGGTCCGGGGTGGTTCGCGCTGCTGACGGCGGCGGGATTCCTGGTGCTGGGATCGCGGGCGGCGAGCGCACCGGCAGCGGCGATTACGCTGGCGCTGGGGGCGGGCGCGCTGTATCTGTCGCAGAGCTCGTACTGGTCGGTGACCGCGGATATTGCGGGACCCCATGCGGGCGTGGTGTCGGCGGTGATGAATATGGGAGCGCAGATCGGAAGCGCAGTGACGGCTTCGTTAACTCCGTGGCTTGCGGCGCGGTTCGGGTGGACGGCGGCGTTTTTGGCGGCGGCGATCTTTGGAGTGGCGGGAGCGCTGGCGTGGTTCGGGGTTGATCCGGAGAGAAAGCTGGGGGAGGCGACGTGAGGACGATTATTGTGCGGCGGTTTTGCGAGCAGGAGCCGGTGCGACGTTGACTTTGCGTTCGCGCGCGGGGGAGATCTTCTGCACGTCTCGAGAGATGGATAGCGCGGGGAGCCGCGTGTTCGAGTCGCGTGAGGGGCTCGCGATCCGGTAGGTGTTGAGCGCGCGCAGGATCTTCAGGCAGAACTGAAAGGTCTGCTCGGCATCTTTCAGGGTCAACCGGGGGCTGCTTTCCTTCCCTCTCGGGTGGGCGATCAGATTGCGCAGCTTGCGGAGGCGATCAAACTCGGCGTCGACGAGCGGGGGCTCGGAAAGAGGCAGGAGAAAAGCCAGCAGACGCAGCTTGAGGCGGGTCGGCAGTGACCGGAGTGTGCGGCCACGCGCGCCCCAGCCCTCGACGGCGCAATCCAATCCATCTTCGAGCCCGACCCAGCTGAGCAGGATGCAGGCGCGCAGGCACAGGCGCAGTCGTTCGGATGCGCTGGGAATGGCAGGCAGACCCTTCGCTTCCATCAAGAATGCGTGAGCATCATCGAGTGCGCAGAATTGCATTGTGGAAGAGACCCCGAGAAGAAGCCCCAGTATATGCAAATCCCTTCGGGACGTGCCCCTGTGGATCGGAAATAGATGGTAATGCGAATGAGGTGCGCGCGCACACTTTTGGTAACCGTGGGCGCGGCGATTCGATGCGGAGTTAGTGCGACGTGCCGGGCGTGGCTGGATGAGCGGGCGCGAGAGAAGGAGCGAGGGCCTTGGTGACGGATGTGGCGATGTCGTCCTGAATACCGAGGATGTCTTTGAAGGGGCGATCGTAGGTGGCGGACCAGAGCACGTAGCCGGAGTCGGCGCGGACGAGGCGCGTTGCGACGCGGATCCATGTGCCGTCTTTGCGGACGCTCCCGTCAAGGATGTACGCAACGCCGAGAGTGTGCGCGATCTGTGCGACGGGAATCTGCTTACCCTTGTAGACGAAGGAGGACGTGGGCGGCGGGATGTGAAGGCCAGGAACCTGCGCCAGCTTGTCGATGAGTTCTTCGGTCATGCCGTCGGCGAATTCTTCTTCGTGCATGCCTGGGGTGAGATCGAGAAACGGCAGGACGGCGATGGAAGGTTGTGGAGCGGGAGGTATTGCGGTCGGGGATGGGGTCGCGGCGGGCGCGTTGCTTGCGGCACGATCGTGAAGAACGAAGAGAACTACGAGAGCGATAGCGAGCAGGAAGACGGGAACGAGCCAGGTGACCCTGAAGCGCGCGTGGATGGGAAGTAGATCGGGCGAAAGGTCGGGTGCGGTGCGTGGTGGTGTTGGAGGTGCGGTGCGTGGTGGTGTTGGAGGCGCGGTGCTTACGGGAGCGAGCATCTGATAGC
>CAZPEZ010000051.1:3451-16800 GCA_964585715.1 uncultured Occallatibacter sp. | reverse complement strand
GCGGTGCGTGGTGGTGTTGGAGGCGCGGTGCTTACGGGAGCGAGCATCTGATAGCCGAGGCGCGGGACGGTGGCGATGTAGGTGGGCTGGCGCGAGTCGTCCCCGAGTTGACGGCGCAGCGTGGCAACGAGCTGGTAGACGGAGTCGGGAGACACGGTGACGTCGGGCCAAACGCGGGTGAGCAATTCGTCGATGGAGACGACCTGCGGTGCGCGTTCGGCGAGACAGAGCAGCAGGCGCATGGCGCGTGGATCGAGACGGAGCGATTCTGAGTCGCGGGTGATCTGGCCGGTGGCGGGATGGGCGATCCAGTCGCCGATGCGCAGCGGAGTGAGGTCGGAGCGGTCCATGCGGAAAGGTGGAAGGGCGCTGAGCGATTGTACCAATGGGCGCGGCGGGTCGGACGCTCGCGTGTTGGAGCTGTGACGAGCTGCGAACATTGCGATCAAGGAAGCGGTGAACAGCAAGCGGCGATCGGGATCGATGCGATTTCAGAAGAAATCAGGAGGATTCAGAGAGGATCAGGACTTTGCGGCGCGCCCGGAGTTAGAACTCGGTTGCCGGAGAGGAATTCGGCCGAGGGAGAACTATGGAAACAATGCACGTTCGCAGAAGGGCGAGGACATTGAGAAGGATGATGGCCGTTGCCGTGTGGGTAGGGCTTGGCGCAGTGGCGATGGGCCAGGAAAGTATGGCTTCGGAAAAGCTTCCTGCTCCGGGGACTTACAAGATTGACTCAGACCATACCTTTGTTTATTTCAGTGCGTGGCACTGGGTGGTGGGGCGGGTGCGCGGGCGGTTTGAGCAGACGTCCGGCACGATCACGGTGGGAAGCGAACCGAGCGCCTGCGCGTTGGATATTGCGATCGAGACTGCGACCATCACTACGCAGAACACCGATCGTGACGAGGATCTGCGGGGGCCGGATTTTTTCGATGTGAAGAAATTCCCTGCAATGACGTACCAAGGGCGCGGGATCCGGCGCGGCGAGGGCGACACCTGGGTAATGGATGGGACGCTGACGATTCGTGGGATCAGCAAGGCCGTACCGCTGATGTTTCGGTTCAATGGACTTTTCGCGAATCAGAAGCCGGAGAAGCCAGCGCGCGCGGCATTTCACGCGACGGCATCGACAAAGCGCGGAGACTTTGGCATGACGCGCGACAACCTCTTTGAGCTGGGAACGGCGAAGGGGCAGGACGTAGCGATCGAGATCGATGTGGAGGCAAACGAGGTGAAGTGAGCGGCGCGGACGAGATGTTCGATGCAGCTCGCCGGATGAGAATTCACAAGCGCGCAGAAGAACGAGCGTGGGGTATACTTGCCGCCTTCGCGAGTTCTCTGTGTTGTCCCCCCGGAGAAAAATTGAACGAGAGCGAGGTCGAGAGGCAATGAAAGTTCTTTCCACGTATTCAATTCGTCCAGGGTGCGTAAAGGAAGCGGTAGGCCGGTTTCTGGCGGGCAAGGCCAATCCACCGGCAGGCGTGAAGATACTGGGGCGGTGGCACAGGACGGATTCGAGCGGCGGCTTCACGTTGATGGAGAGCGACAGTCCGACAGCGATGTTTGAGTTTTCGGCGATGTGGAGCGATGTGCTGGAGCTGCACAGCAATATCGTGCTGGATGACGCGGAGGCGGGGCCGATTCTGGCGAAGGTGTTCAAGTAGAAAGACGAGGGGCAGGTGTACGTCCCAGCGATTGGACTGAGTGCAGGTTCGGTCGCGTGAGCGGGCTGGGATGAACACTTTCTCCGATCGATGACGAGCCTACGCGCGGAAGACGATCGGAGAACGAACCGCCCGCAATCGCTCCAATAATGAGTAGCGGTTCCCTGCCCTCGGCGACGGGGATCGGGAGTGGTGTATCCGGCGGCTGGAGGGAGATGTCTTCTTCGCAGGCGAAGAAGCGCAGGAAGGGACGGCGTTGGCGCGTGTCGTGATCGCGAATGGTACCGGCGAGCATGGGATAGCGGAGTTCGACAGCGTCAAGAACGGCGGCAAGGGTGATGGGAGGCGCGACTTCGAGAACGACATCGCCATCGATGCGCGCGAGGGTGCGCAGGTGGTACGGGAGCTGGACGCGGATGGGTGTGGAGGACATTCTATCCCTCAGGGGCTGTGGCCCTCTTCCAGCTTAGATGGACTTTGTACGGGCTGAAGCCCGCGCTGCGAAGCAACCGCAGGTCCTTCGACTTCGCACTACGCGTCGCGCTTCGCTCAGGATGACAAGTCAGCGATCAATCACTGCAGCGTCTGCACCTCGATGCTGAGGACGGCGGGGAGGTCATGGACGATCGCCGACCATGAATCGCCGCCGTCGGGCGAACAGTAGACCTGGCCACCGGTCGTACCGAAGTAGACGCCGCAGTCGTCGAGCGTGTCGACAGCCATCGCATCGCGCAGCACATTCACGTAGCAATTCTCCTGGGGAAGGCCTTTCGTGAGCGCTTCCCATTCATTGCCACCGGTGCGCGAGCGATAGACCTGCAGCTTACCTTCAAGAGGAAAGTGCTCGGAGTCGCTCTTGATGGGCACGACGTAGAGGGTTTCGGGCTCGTGGGAATGGATGTCGATGACGAAGCCGAAGTCGGTGGGCAGGTTGCCGCTGATCTTGGTCCAGTTGTCGCCCGCATCGTCGGAGCGCATGACGTCCCAGTGTTTCTGCATGAAGAGAACGCCCGGGCGTTTGGGATTCATGGCGATGTGGTGGACGCAGTGGCCGGTTTCAGCAGTGGGGTTGGGAATGTATTTCGAGTAGAGACCCTTGTTGATGGGCTTCCAGGATTTGCCGCCGTCGTCGGTGCGGAAGGCTCCGGCCGCGGAGATGGCGATGTAGATGCGCTCGGGATTCGAGGGATCGAGGATGACGGAGTGAAGGCACATGCCGCCCGCGCCCGGTTGCCACTGGGGACCGGTGCCGTGACCGCGCAGGCCTGGGAGTTCGTGCCAGCTGACACCGCCATCGGTGGAGCGGAAGAGGGCTGCGTCTTCAACGCCGGCGAAGACGGTGCTGGCGTCGGTGAGCGAGGGCTCGAGGTGCCATACGCGCTTGAACTCCCACGGATGCTGCGTGCCGTCATACCACTGATGGGTTGTGAGGGGCTTGCCGGTTTCATCCGATGCGTCGTAAGCAAAGCGATTGCTCTTTACGGGAGGCCATTGCGGCGTGGCATCTTCCGACTTCACGCCGGGCTGATACCAGGTAACGCCGCCGTCGTCGGAGGCCTGAAGGATCTGGCCGAACCAGCCGCTGGTCTGCGAGACATAGATGCGGTTGGGATCGAGCGGCGAGCCCTTCATGTGGTAGATCTCCCAGCCCGCGAAGTGCGGGCCGGAGACTTGCCAGTTGTTACGTTTGCCGTCCGACGTGAGAATGAATGCGCCTTTGCGCGTTCCGACCAAAACACGCACCTTGTTCGGGCTCGGGCTCATCTGGGGAAGGGCTCCTGGGGAGAGGAAATCGTGCCGCGGGGCGATTGTTCCGAATTCGGTTGCATATTGCAAGTGAATTGTGTCGAGCGGGACGCACGTGCGATTTCACGACCTAGGAGTCGAAGAAAGACGACTTGAATCGCAGAGAATCAACGCACAGCAACGTTGGTGTTGTCGACGATTTGGCGGGCGTGGGCGATCTCAGAGAGAGTGGGATCGGCAGCGGACCAGGCCTTGAGAAATGTGCTGTAGGCCTCGCGCGCGCCGGCCGTATCGCCGGAGAGTTCGCGCACGCGGGCGAGACCGTAGAGCGAGAAGCCGGAGTTGGGCCGCTCTTTGAGCGCATCTTCGTAGGCGGCTTTAGCTCCGGTGTAGTCTTTCACACGGATGAGGGCAAGCGCTTCATTCTCGCCGACGGGGCGAATGTACATCGGCGGCTCGTGATAGCCGAGATCCTTTTCCGCGGCAAGGGCGGAAGCGAACTCCTTCTTCCCTACCTCGAGCCTTCCTTGCTCGATGAGAACTCCGGCGTGGAGTTCGAGTGAAGCAACGCTGAGGGCCTTGAGGAGCGGGCCGGCCATGGCATCGGGCGCGATGGGTACAGCGGGCGGCTTCGCTTTGGCCGATGCATCTTTCTTCGCGGCTTCGTCCGCTTTCTTCTTGGCTTCCTCGTCGGCATCGGACGAGCGTTTCGTGCGCCAGAGGCCCGCATCCATGCGATCGGAAGCGGCCTGGGCGGCAGCGACATCGTTGGATTCGAGAGCCTTCATGCCGGTCGCGAAGTCGGCGAGCTGGGATGCGAGGAAGCGAAGGTTGGAGGTTTTGGCGTCGTCGGGAAGATTGGCGTCGGAGACGAGCGAGAGTACGGTGTCCCAATCGGCGATGCGCAGCGCGACGGGAAGGCGTCGACCAATGCGCGCCATCTGATCACGCGCCGACCAGACGTAGAGCGTGCCGGAGAGTTGACCGCGCGCGCCGGAGAGATGATCGGAAAGCGCGTTGGCCTGGGCGAGCTTGCCCTGCTCCATCGAATTAGCGATCGCGTACATCATGTTGTGGACGTAGTTCCAGTCGTCATCGACGGAGACGTGCTGCTCGCGCAGGTAGGTCTCGTCGGCGGCTGTGGACGCAGCGAACCAGTGCTCCGCTTGGGCATAATCGCCGACGCGATAGTAGATGTGGCCAGGCATGTGAACCATGTGGCCGGAGGTGGGTGCGAGGCTGGCGAGCAAGGCTGAGCTTGGAATCGCGCGCTCGGGATGATTGCTCGGCTCCATGGCGTGGATCCAATAGTGGTTGGCAGCGGAGTCGTTGGGGGCTTCGCGAAGGACGCCTTCAAGGATCGCGATGCGTTCTTTCTGGCCGGGCTTGGGTTCGCCCTTGTCGTCGTAGCCATCGCCGACGGCTTCGGCAAGAAAGATGCGGGCTTCGATGTCGCGCGGAGCTTTCTTGACGAGCTTGCGGAGGATGGGAATGGCGGGAGATTTGCCGCGGTCGCTGGGCGCCAGATCGGCTTTGGCCGCATCGATGTAGAGCTTATCCGTAGCGCTGGCGTGAGATTTGAGGCGCTCGGCTTGTTCCATGGCCTGATTGATATAGGGCTTCACGGCATCATCGCCGTGCATGGAAACGGCCTGGACGAGTCCCCAGTTGCACATGGCGCAGTTGGGATCGACACGAACGGCTTGTTCGAAGGCCTTCGCGGATTCGTAGTCCCAGAAATCGTGAAGGAGGCTGAGGCCCTGATCGAACCAGGCCTGCGCTTCGGGTGTGGACTTGATGGCGATGTGGCTGTTGCCAATGCCGGTCATTTTGATTGGGACGGGGAGCTGGTCGGGCGCCGGAACAGGCTGCATGTCGGGCATGGGCGGCATCTGGGCGGATGCGCGGGCGGCGAGTGTGAGCAGCAAAAGAGCGGTATAGAGCGCAAAGATGGTTTGGGACGCGGAGGGGAAGAAGCTCGAGCGGGCCATGAGGGGAAGTCTACTTGAGAGAGGTGCGGGAAGGCATCAGGGAAAGTGGGCGAGCGTCAAGGCGAGCAAGAAGATCGCTGCTTTAGACTGAAGGCTGGATTATGCCGGAATTCATTACGTTATTCGGAAACCAGGAAGAGAAGCCCGAACCCGAAGAGCAGCGCGGATTTTTCGGTCGCATGCGCGATGCGGTGACGCGGACACGGGAGAGCTTTTCGACGCGGATCAACGACCTGGTCGCGATGACGCGCGAGGTGGACGAAGCGGCCCTGGAGGATCTGGAGACGGCGCTGCTGACCAGTGATTTAGGAGTCCAGACGACGACAGAGATTCTGGATGCGCTACGCGAGCGGGCGAAGAAGCAGGCGATTGCGGGCGGCGCGGAGCTCAAGGATTTGCTGAAGGAGCAGATTCGAGGATTTCTGGAGGCGCCGGTGAAGCCGGTGCCGATGCCGCGGACTCCGCCGAAGGTGACGTTCCTGGTCGGCGTGAATGGAACGGGCAAGACGACCACAAGCGGCAAACTGGCGGCGTGGTATCGGGCCCGGGGACGCACTTCCCTGCTCTGTGCGGCGGATACGTTTCGCGCCGCGGCGATCGAGCAGTTGGAGGTGTGGGCGAAGCGCAGCGGCGTGGAGATGATCAAGACGCGGCAGGGCGGCGATCCGGCGGCAGTGCTCTATGACGCAGCGAGCGCGGCGAAGGCGCGGAATATCGACGAGCTGATTGTGGACACGGCGGGACGACTGCACACGAAGTCGGGCTTGATGGACGAACTCGAAAAGATGCGGCGGACAGCGGCAAAGTTGGTCCCGGGTGCTCCGCACGAAGTGCTGCTGGTGATGGATGCGACGACGGGACAGAACGGGCTGCAACAGGCGCGGCTGTTCACGCAGGCCGCGGGCGTGACGGGGATTGTGCTGACAAAGCTGGATGGAACTGCGAAGGGCGGTATTGCGGTGGCGATTGCGCGCGAGCTGAATTTGCCGGTACGGTTTGTGGGTGTGGGCGAGAAGATGGAAGATCTGCTGGAATTTGACGCGGGGGCGTTTGTGGATGCGCTGGTAGGGTGAGAGGTTAGCAAGTTAAATGGATTCGTACGACTCGCTTCCAGACAACGATTGGAGGGAAGATGAGAAACCAGCCAAGTCGGCTTCGACGGCTCATCGACATGCTACGGAGGATATTTCGTCCTTGGACTGAACCCGAGGATCCTCATGCTTACCGCATGGCGCCTTTACGCCGCCCGCCGCACTCCCGAAGTGGGTCAGCAGTCGCAGAGTTGGATGACGAATCGTAGCTGAAAGAGACATCCCAATGAACGCGTTAGAAGCTCTAGATAAAGAAATCTATTGGATGAAGCGGGCGCTGGAGTTGGCGCGCCGTGGCATCGGTGTGAGTTCGCCGAACCCTGCCGTAGGCTGCGTGATCCTGGATCGCGCCGGGCAGGTGGTCGGCGAGGGATGGCACGAATACGATCTGCTGGATCATGCCGAAGTGGTGGCGCTGAACGAGGCGAAGCAACATGCGCTGACACGTCAGGACGATCGGCTGAAGGGCGGGACGGCTTACGTTACGCTGGAGCCGTGCAATCACGTCGGACGGACTGGGCCGTGTACGCAGGCGCTGATTGGCGCTGGGCTGAAGCGCGTGGTGGCCGCGACAATCGATCCCAATCCCAATGTGGCTGGGCATGGATTGGAAGCGCTGCGAGAGGCGGGGCTCGAGGCGATTGTGGGCGTGTGCGAGGCGGAGGCACGACGGCTGAATGAGGGCTTTGCGCGCTGGAGCCAGCACAAGCGGCCGTTTGTGCTGATGAAAGTCGCGATGAGCCTTGACGGGCGGATTGCGCCGCCGGCGGGAGTGCACACCGCGCACGAGCCCTACTGGATTACGAGCGAGATGTCGCGCGAGGCGGTGCAGCCACTGCGGTGGCAGGCGGATGCGGCGATGGTGGGCGTGGATACGGTTCTTGCCGATGACCCTCTGCTGACAGACCGGAGCGGATTGCGCAGGCGCAGACCGCTGCTGCGGGTGGTGCTGGATTCTGCGCTGCGAATGCCGCTGGACTCGAAGATGGTGAAGGGCGCGCAGAACGACGTGGCGATCTTTACCGTGTCGAAGGACGAGGCGCGTGCGGAAGAACTGCGGAAGCGCGGCGTGCGCGTCGAGGTTCTGCCGACCGAGAGTGGGGTCTCCGGCGACAGTCGGGGCCCCCACGAACAGGTGCTCGTTCGTGGGGCGATCGACAGGTCTTCGTCGCTGCAAGCGGGACGCGTGCCGCTGGGCAAAGTGCTGGACATGCTCGGCGAGGAAGGCATTCTGACGCTGATCACGGAGACGGGCACGCGGCTGAACACGGCGCTGTTGGCCGCGGGACTTGTCGATCGCGTGCACCTGTTTGTATCGCCGCAGATCATGGGTTCGGATGCAGTGCCGGCGTTCAAGAGCATGACGCAGTTTGTGCACATGGCCGCAGTGGAAGTGGAGCGCTATGGGAATGACCTAGGCCTGTGCTCGCTGCTGAAAGATCCGTGGCCGGTGAGACAGGGGACTAGGGACTAAGGGACTGGGAGGATCGAGCAGGCAGGTGGCATCAAGACTCCGATGCGACTGTCAGAAGTTGGTCAATTGTTGCCCACACACCAAGACCGACACCTCGAGCCATCTGCGCCAGATCGACCATATTGTGTGCCAGGAAGATGAAGACGGATTGTTCCTTCGGATCTGCCTGCCACCATCCTCCGAAGGCGCCAGGCCAGCTGACGGTCCCTGCGCTTCCCCGCCGCGCCAGATCCGCCCTGTCGGGCTCGAGGATGACAGCAACGCCGAGGCCGAATCCCCTGCCGACGACGAACGGCTTTCGGCCCAGCAGTACGGAGTTGGCTCGTTGATTGTCCGTGAGCTGATTGGTCATCATTTGCGCGAGTGTTTCCGGGCGGAGCAGTCGTACGCCGTCCACTTCGCCATCGCCGAGAAAGAGCCGGGCAAATTTCAGGTAGTCGTCGACCGTGGACCACAGTCCTGCGCCGCCGGATTCGTAGGCCAGGCCTTCGGGTCTCTCTTCCACGAAGACTCCGCTCCGTGCCGGGCGCTTGATCAACCGGCCCTGTTCGTCGAAGCCGTACGCGGCAGCGCGGCGGTGCCGCTCTGCGCGGGGAACGCAGAAGCACGTGTCGTTCATACCGAGCGGGCCGAAGATGCGGCGCTCCAGAACCTCTCCCAGGGGAGAACCTTCGATCCGTGCAATGAGGAACCCAAGTAAGTCGGTGGAGCAACCGTAAAACATTGCACTTCCCGGCTGGGCAATCAAGGGCAGCTTCGCCAGGTTTGCGATCCAGTCGTCCGGTGCAACGTCGCTGTCGATGTCGCTGCCGAGGGATTGGCGGTAGGCAGCCGCGATGGGACCGCGATTGAAATCGGCGTAGGTGAAGCCTGCTCGATGTGTCAGCAGATCTTCGAACGTGATGGGACGCGTTGCAGCTTCGGTATCGTCGAGAGGGCCGTCGGGCGAGCGAAGGACCCGCATGGCGGTCAACTCCGGGGCAACCCGCAAGATTGGATCGTTCACAGCGATACGTCCTTCATCGACCAGCATCAGCGCCGCGACCGAAGTGATTGGTTTGGTCATGGAGGCGATGCGAAAGATGGTGTCGCGCTCGATCGGCAGATCATCTTCGATGTCGCGCCAGCCGGCGACGGCATGTTGCGTCTGCCCGCCCTGGTAAACCAGGACCGCAGCACCAGCGAGCTGACCTTGGTCGACGTTGTTCTGGAGGACCTTTAGTTGTTGTTCCCGGTTCATAAATGGTGCTCTCGTGGCTTCGATCATTTTGTAATTGATTTATAAAATAATCTATCTATAAAATCAAGCCATGGCGACCTGTCCAGAGAGCGATTCCGGGCAATCGAGAGCAAAGGGTGACAAGCGCGGGCGGACGCGAGCCGCTCTGCTGGAGGCTGCGCGCACACTGATCCGCGAAAAGGGGCATGAGAACACGACGCTGGAGGCGATCGCCGAGCGAGCTGGCATGACGACGGGCGCGATCTATGGCAACTTCAAGAACCGCGACGATCTGTTTATCGTCTTAGGACAAACGTATTGGGCGCCGATCAAACCGAAGGTGAAGCCCGGAGCGGACCTTGCAGACATCATGCGCGCGATTGCGGATGCGACCATTGTCGCAATACCGGATCGCCAAGCTGCGGCAGTGGGCCGGCTGACGGGCCTGGCGTACACGCTCGCGAACGAAGAGATGCGCGAAAAGGTGGCAACGGTCACGGCCGACAGCTACGCGTTCGGCGAGCAGTGGCTTAGCAGCGTAGTGAAGAAGGAAGACCTTCCAATGCCCGCGGCCCAGTTCGTGCGCGTGCTCCATGCGCTGATCGAAGGACTGGTACTGCAGAGACTGCTCACGCCGGAGCTATTCCCGGACAGAGTGATCCGTGCGGCTTTTGCGGCTCTGGCGAGAGATGCGCACGTGCAGTGACGCAACGGAAGGGGACGACTCTCCGAAAAAACGCTCTCCTGGGACTTGCAGGTGGTCGAATGCAATTCGCTACTTGGCTGATTTGAGGCTGAGAGCGATTTTGCGCGCGGAGTCGATGTCGTCGTTCGAGTAGGTCACTTCGACAATGCAGACCTTGCCCGGAAGCTGGATGCCACGATAGACGTTGGGCTTTCCGCTCATCCCCTGCCCTTCCATCTGGAACTCGCTCGCCGTATCTTTGACGACTTTGTCGCCGGTGTAGATCATCTGCGCCGTCTGCTTGAGAGAGGCCAGTGTGGGCGACGAGTGCGGCGAGGACACGGCGACGTCCATAGACTTGTCGGGCGCGTTGGCGATGCCGAAAGAGCCCATGGCTTCCCAATTATCGGGCACGTTGACCTGACAGCTCTTGTCGTGCGACGGGACTGGTTTTCCGGCTTGCGCTTGAAGGGTGGAGGATACGGTGGCGACGCCGAGGAGGCAGATCAAAGTGAGGCCCAGCGAACGGGTTCTCATGGTTTGTCCTTTTGCTGTTGGAGTGGGTTCGGAGGCGTAGAGTACCGCAGGCGATGCTGAGTGAGCAACCAGCTTTTATGACGCGCACAGGAGGGACGGCGGTCAGAAGGCGTTCGAAAAGGAATGACCCCTCGTTTGGTCAGTTGGAGATTGCCCGCGCAGCTCCGCATCGATCGGGGACCGACAGTTTCCGCAGCGTAGATTCAGCTCTTCGTTCCTTGCCGACTCATCTTCGATTCAAAGCCGGCACTCACTGGAAGGGCGGTTGTTCGGGGATGGCGGCGCCGTCGGTGCGCGGATCGGACGCGCCGTAGTTGAGGCCGGTGGCGCTGTTGTGAAGCACGGCCTGTCCGCGGCCCATCTGCGCGGTGTAGGCTCCGTGCACATCGAGGACGTGGCCCATCTTTGAGAGAGCGTCGATTGTCTCGGGGGTAACGCGCGACTCGATGACGATTTTGCAGGCGAGCTGCTGGCGGTCGGTGAAACGCGGCTCTTCGAGCGCGGCCTGGATGTTCATGTGGTAGTCCACGACATTAGAGACGAACTGCGCGTGGGCCAATGGCTGGTTGAGTCCGCCCATGATACCGAAGCCGATGTGCTCGTCGCCCTTTTGCATGAAGGCGGGAATGATGGTGTGAAACGGGCGCTTGCGGCCGGCGAGCGCGTTGGGGGACTGCGGATCGAGCGAGAAGAGGCCGCCGCGATTCTGCAGCGCGAAGCCCATGCCCTGCACAGTGACGTTGGAGCCAAAGTTGTTGTAGTTGCTTTGAATGATGGAGAGGATGTTGCCTTCTTTGTCGACCACGGAAAAGTAGGTGGTATCGCTCGCGCCGAGAGCGGCTGGAGCTACGGTGCAGTTGGCGTGCGCGGGATCGATGAGAGCGGCGCGTTGGGCGGCGTAGGGCTTGGAGAGCAGCTGCGCGACAGGGATTTTGCTGAAGCGCGGATCACCAACGTAGTGTTTGACGTCGGCGTAGGCGAGCTTCATGGCCTCAATGCGGGTATGAAGCTCGGCGGGGCTGTGGGGGCCGGCGGGCGCGGGCGGAAACTGTTCCATGATGTTGAGCATTTCGAGGGCGGCGATGCCATCGCCGTTGGGCGGCAGCTCGTAGACGGTCCAGTCGCGATAGGTGGTGTGGATGGGCTCGGCCCACTCGGCGGAGTAGGATGCCAGGTCGTCGGCAATCATCGTGCCGCCGAGGTCGGCTGAGGTTTTAAGGATGGCCTGCGCGATTTCACCTTTATAGAAGGCTGCCTCGCCGTGCTCGGCGACAAGGGTGAGAGCGTGGGCGACGTCGGGATTGCGGAAGAGCTGGCCGGGCTCGGGCGGCTTGCCGTTGGGGAGAAAGACGCGGGTGCTTTCGGAATTGGTGAGGAGACCGTCGCGATCGCCGGCCCACCAGGCGTGGATAATTTCGCCGACTGCGAAGCCGTGGTCGGCATAGAAGATTGCCGGCTGAAAGAGCGTGCGCCAGGGGAGCTTGCCCCATCGATCATGCAACTTAGTCCAGCCATCGACGACGCCGGGAACCGTGACGGAGTCGATGCCATCCTGCGGCATTTCTTTGATGCCTTTGGATGAGAGATGGTCAATGGTCAACGATGTGGGCGCCCAGCCGCTCGCGTTCAGGCCGTAGAGCTTGCCGGTCTTGGCTTCCCAGTAGATGGCGAAGAGATCGCCGCCGAGACCGTTGGAGGTAGGCTCAGTGACCTGAAGGACCGCGTTGGCCGCGATGGCCGCATCGATGGCGGAGCCGCCTTGTTCCAGAATGAGCGCCCCGGCTTGCGAGGCAGAGACCTGGCTGGTGGCGACGATGCCGTATTGTGTGGCGACGACGGAGCGGCCGTAGGCGCGATCCTGCGCGGAGAGGGGGAGGGCGGAGGCGAAGAGAACAAGGGCGACGGCGGGCTTGAGGGTCATGCGGGGCTCCGGGTCGAGAGATTCGGTTAGAAAGAGATCGGTCCGAAATTCGACGTTAACAGATGCGCTTGCGCGCGCGTAGTAGATTGGCGTCATGCGGAGATGGATGGTTGTAGCAGGGTTGATGTTGGGCTGTGTGGGCGCAGCGCGGGGCGCGGACGCAGTTGTACCGACGACCGTGAGCTTTGCGACGGAAGACGGCGGCGTGGTCTACGCCGATGTGTACGGGGCAGGCGCGCGCGCGGTGTTGTTGGCGCATGGCGGACGGTTCACGAAGGAGAGCTGGGCGAAACAGGCGCCGGTGCTGGTGAACGCGGGATTCGAGGTGATGGCCATCGATTTTCGCGGACGCGGGAAGTCGAATGGACCGGGCGGCATGGAAGCGAGCGACGAGCAACTGGAGATGGATCTGATGGCCGCGGTGCGCTACCTGCACGCCCAAGGTGCCAAGACGGTTTCGATTGTGGGTGGCAGCATGGGTGGCGCGGCGGCGGGCGATGCGTCGATTGTGTCGAGGCCGGGTGAGATCGATCGGATCGTGATGCTGGGCGCGGCACCGAATCTGCCGGCAGAGAAGTTGAAGTCGCCGGCGTTGTTTATCGTGGCGCGCGACGATACGAGCGCGAGCGGGCCGCGGACGCCGTGGATTCTGAAGCAGTATGACAAGGCTCCCGAGCCGAAGAAGCTGGTGGTGCTCGAGGGCTCGGCGCACGCGCAGTATCTGTTTGATACGGACCAGGGCGAGAGAGTGATGAGGGAGATGCTGGCGTGGCTTGCAGCGAAATAGCGAGCTCCCCGAACGATAGACCTGCACTCACCAGAGCGGGGGCACCTGCTGTTCGTTCCATGCTGGAGCAGGGCCGCTGGGGTTGGACAGGTGGATGGCTGAGAGATAGGGCTTCACTGCCGGATCGTAGACGACGGTGATTCTGCCGCCGCGGCCAGTGCTGCCGTCCATGCCATTGCGTCCATCGGAGCCGTCGCGTCCACTTGGGCCGTTGGGCGTGCCAACGCCGCC
>CAZPEZ010000051.1:0-3351 GCA_964585715.1 uncultured Occallatibacter sp. | reverse complement strand
GCCGCCAGCGCCGCCTTCGGAACAGACGGTGAGCGACCCGCCTTGAGGATCGATGAGATAGAAGCGCTCCTTGTGTCCAGGCGCGGTGACCCTGCCTGCTGGAGGGGGTGGTTGCCTGGCTTGACGGTGACGTTCACTTGCACATCCGGTCCGTTGCCGCCGTCTCCTCCGCCCTGACCAGCGGAGCCATCGGACCCATCGGTTCCGTTGCCGCCTGCCGAGGGATTATTGGGATCGATGGACCCGGGCGAGCCATCGATTCCATTCGTACCGTCGGTACCGTTTGAGGCCGCTCGTGCCGCTCGGCCCTGCGTAGTTCGACTTGAAGGGGTAGTTGTAGCGCAGAGGGATGTCGAGCGCGGCATGCAGGTCGGGATGGCTGGGAACCGCAATATCGATGTGGCCGATCTTGCCTTCGCTGGTGCGCGGATCGCGAGGCAGTGTGAATGTCCCTTTCTTGAAGGTGACGAGCGTAGGCTGGACGGTGATGTCATTCCAGAGGACCTTGCCTTTGCCCTTGCCTTCGGTGACCCAGGTCTTGCCGTCCGGTGTGGTGAAGGTGACGACCAGCGGCGCCTTTTCCCCGGGAGCGATGGCGGCGCCGTTCGGCATTGAGGCCTCGATGGTGGTGACGGGGATCTTGGCGAGGCGCACCGTCATGCCGAGGTGGACTTTGACGCTGGAGCATCCGCAGAGCCCGAACAGGGCGGCTAACGCCAGCGGAGTGAAGAAGCTTATGCGACGAGAAGAAACCAAGACAAGGCCATGGCCCAAACTAAGCAAAGACATGTGAATCCTCGCCTATTTTTTGTACTGCAATGGAGCTGTACTGCGGCGATGCCTTCTCCGCATTGTGTTGACGACTGAGCTTATGGTGATGAACCCACCGCTCGAACGCAAGTTGCGAGGTTCGGATCGTTCGACGCCTACTCCTCTAAAATTGAGGCATGTTTACGGGGATTGTGGAGCAGACGGGGACGCTGGTGAGCCTGGTGGATCGTGGCGGCGTGCGGCGGCTGACGGTAGAGGCTCCGGGGATTGCCGAGAGGCTGCGCGAGGGCGATTCGCTGGCGGTGAGCGGGGTGTGCTTGACGGCGCTCGATCCAGATCCGAAGTATTTTCACGCAGACCTGGCGCAGGAGACGCTGGACAAGACGTCGCTGGGTGCGCTCAAACCTGGATCGAAAGTGAATCTGGAGTTGCCGACGGCGGCGGGGAGTCCGCTCGGCGGGCACGTGGTGCAGGGGCATGTGGATGGGGCTGGCGTGATGACCGCGCTCGATCCGGTCATTCCCAGAACAAGCGCGGAATTTAATGAACAGACGACGGACTGGACGCTGAAGGTGCGGGTGCCGGAGTCGACGCGCCAGTGGATGGTGCATAAGGGATCGGTGGCGATCGAAGGGATCAGTTTGACGATTGCGGGGATCATGAATGTGGAGGACGGGGGCGATGAGATCTCGATTGCCATACTTCCTCTGACGTATTGGCGCACCAATTTGCATTCGCTGAATGTGGGAGCGCCAGTGAATGTGGAGGCGGATGTGCTGGTGAAGCTGGCATATCAGGAGATGAAGTCACAGAGGAAGCCGGAGTTGGAACTGACCGAGGCGTGGCTGGTGGCACAAGGCTACTAACGTAGCCAGTTCGCAGTTTCGAAGTTCATAGTTCATACTTGTCAGCGGTCAGCAGAGGATGGGGTATTTCAGCGGGGCGCAGATGAAAGCGACTGGCGAGATCGGGATGAAGATTGCGGCGGCGCAGCGTGAATACTTCCGCTATACGGGCGTGTCGGCGGAGGTGGAGGAGCGCGGGATGGGGACCTCGCGGCCGGAGCTGGCGTGGGCGAAGCGGGTGGAGGAGCAGGAGAAGGAACGCAAGCGCGCCGGGTTGCCTGCTGCGGGTCGAGCAGGCCGGGATCAATCAAAGGAAAAATCGAGGAAGTAGCCGGCGGGGTTGACGGCGCCTGTACCGTTGAGGCCTGTGAGTTCGCCGCTGGCAAAGCCGGGGAGGATGAGCCACTCCGCGGTGACAGTGCCGTTTTTGAGGACTCCGGTATTGCGCAGAAGGAAGGAGCCGGTGCGGCCGGCGAGCGTACCGGTGAAGCGCTCGATGCCGGCGAAGTGCGCGCTACCATCGGGGAGCTGCGCCATGAGAAAGCGGGCCGTGCCGGAGCCGATGAGGCCGCCCGTGAAGTCCTGGGTCAGATGGACGTCGGTGAGGGCGTCGTCATAGGGCCGGGGGTCGTAGTGGGTGACGTTGATCCAGCCGGTGGCGTGGTGTTGGGCAGAATCCATCAGGGTCTCCGGTCAATTCGTGGCGGGTTGAATGAGCTCGCGGATCGAGGCCCAGCCCGTAGGGCTGTCCTTGTATCGGACGTAGACCACCATGGTGCGGCCGCGGAACACGGAGGGCTGACCGCCGGCAAGCGGCGTTGCCTTGATGGCGAAGACGGTCTGTTCGACCGCCGTGTCGCCCTCGATGAGACGACTCTCTACGTCGTTCTCGACGAACTCAAGATGGAACTGGCGGAACGTGTCCTGCAGGCCGGCGGCGACGGCGTCTCGCCCAACCTCGACATTTTGGAAGGACAGCGCCTTGCGCACGTCAGGATGGTGATAGCGCATGATCTCGGCGACGTTGCCCGCGGCGAAGGCGGCTCGGATCGCCGCGCCGGTGGCTTCGACGGCAGCTCGGTCGCTGGCAGAATCGGCGCGGACTGCGGGCGCGAAGCAGAGCATTGTGAGAAGAGCAATTGAAGACAACAGTCGTGTGGGCTTCACGGATACGGCCTCCTCTTTTCATTGAGACGGACGCGGGCGAGGATTGACTAGGGTTTTGCAGGCAGTCTGGGTGAGTCGGTGACGTACTCGTCGCCGGTGCGGGCAAGGATCTGCTGGCGGCGATCGGTGAGCAACTTGAGCTGCGTAGTGATCTCGATGAATTCCTTCTGTTGATCGGGAGTGAGCGCGTTGGGCGGGATGGGCTTGTCTGGAGCGGATGCCGCGCCATGATCTTCAGGGGATGCGGCGGGATTCGATGGAGCTGCGGTGTCGAGGCCGGCGGCCTTCGAGAGTTCGTCGAGGCGGGCCTGGAGGCGGGGAATCTCGCGATCGATGAGGACGGGGCGGATGACCGGCGTGTGGGTCTTGCCGGAGGCGATCTCGTTGCGGTTATTTTCGCCCCAGGCGGGCAGGATGCCGACATGGCCGAGCTCGACGCGGGTGCCGGCGGGGCCATAGTCCTGACGGACGGCGGAGAACAGTCCGATGAGCTCGTCGCGTGGATCGCCGTCTTTGTCGGGCATGAGGCCGTCGACGTAGGTGCGCGACTGGTTGGAGAGGAAGTTGC
>CAZPEZ010000050.1:0-35537 GCA_964585715.1 uncultured Occallatibacter sp. | reverse complement strand
TCTTCGCTTGCAAAACGGCGGCGGACCATACATCCGGTTAGGCGGTCATCCAA
Source organism: uncultured Occallatibacter sp. (assembly GCA_964585715.1). GTDB lineage: Bacteria > Acidobacteriota > Terriglobia > Terriglobales > Acidobacteriaceae > Telmatobacter. The sequence goes on along the minus strand of CAZPEZ010000050.1, from coordinate 35,484 downwards.
CCAGATCTACTGTGCGGGCGGCGGGGTAGCGGGTGGCGCGGCATTGAAGTCAGTCTGCTTGGTGAAGTGGAAGTCGCAGGGGCGGCCGAGGATTCCCGCACCTTTGTCGCGTGTTCCTGTTCCCGTCGTATCGGTGAACTTGGCCTCGATATAGTAGTCGTATTTGTTGCCTTTGAGTTCGGTTACGATGCCTGCCTTTCCTGCCTGCACCGTGCCTTTGGCGTGCAGTTTGGCGCTGCCGTCGTTATTGATGGGACCGTCGATAATGAGGTAACCGGGACCGTGCTCCTCGCCATGCTGCCCATGGAAGCTGCCATTGGCAATCGTGCTCAGAAATGTCCATTGGTAAGCCGGCATATGACTACTCGCATCGCAGGCCATTGTCGTGGTCCATGTGCCGTCAAAACGCAATCCTGAAGATTGTGCCCACAGCATTGGGGCAAAAGCTGCAAAAAGGCAGACCAGTTTCTTCGTTCGCATGAATGACCTCTCTGGGGAGAGAATTAACCGATCCGCGGAGATATTGGCAACGAGTTTTTCAATTCATTCTTCGAGTGAGTTGAGCCAGTGCCAGGGACGGACTTAAGACTCTGCGGTCGTTTCCGCGTGAATGGTGCCGTATTCGGCAATTACTCCATGGTGAACATCCCTCCGATTGAGGTTCCTCGTTCTGCTCCCCGTCCTGCTGGCACCGTTTGGTGGCCGCGCGTTGACCCCTCGCCCGCTTTCCCGTAGACTAAGAGACTGCGAGGGAATGCGGTTGAGCTGCATTGTGCCCCGCATCATTTCGAGCCCCTCGGCCCCATCCTGAACCGGGCCAATTCTGAACAACAGGGCTTAAGAGAAGGAATTGCAATGGCAAACCATGTTTCCGCGCTGAAGCGCGTCCGTCAGACCGCACGCCGCACCGAGGTGAACCGCAACAATCGCTCGCGTGTGCGCACCAGCCTGCGCTCCCTTCGCGAGGCGCTCGTCAAGGGCGACAAGAAGGCCGCCGACGAGCAGTACCGGGCGACGGTTTCGCTCCTCGACAAGAGCGTGCAAAAGGGCGTTCTGCACTCCAATACCGTCTCCCGCTACAAGAGCCGCCTGAATGCACGGCTCAAGGCGATCGGAACCACAACCACGACCAGCAAGGCTGGCAAGGCGACGGCAAAGGCAAAGTGAGTTGGGCCCCGCAAGGGCTCGATATGCAAACGGCCGGGAGCGATCCCGGCCGTTGCTGTTTGTAGAACGAAGACAAGTCACGCACGCGTTCCAGCCCTGCGCCTGGTCTGAGGTCGCTTGGCATCCCATCCGCCGAGATCGAGCGCGATGGCTGTGCAAGCGGTTCGCAACTCGTCGGCCAGAGTTCTGTCCTCCACGGTGCGCGCGACGATCATCCCCCCGATCGACAGGGCCGCAATGGCTTGCGCTTTAGTGTGTCTTCGCCGGCCCTTTTCCGCCATGCTTCGTTCGAGGACGCTCACCATCGCCTTGAACACAGTTTCAAAGGCTCGCCTCGCGACTTCGCCGCTGCGCGCGACGTCCGTTGGCAGAGCAACCATCGGGCAAGAATCCTCTACGTTCTCAAAATGCTGGCGGGAGAGATAGGCCCGGACGACTTGCGCACCGACATCGGTCGACGAGAGATCGACGTGCACACCTTCCCAGCAGTTCTTCCATTCCGGGTCGGTGAAGAAGCACTCCAGAACCTCTGCGTACAGGTCGCTCTTGCTGTGGAAGTAGCTGTAAAACCCGCCGTGCGTCAGACCCGCTCCCGCCATAATCTGGCTGAGCGAGACGTTCTCAAAGCCGTGCCGATTGAAAAGCCTTCGTGCACTCTCGACGATCTTCTTTTTGACCACGGCGCGATGTCCGGCGGGATAGGCCATGCATTCCTCCTCCGCTCCTCAAGAATTCAAGCATGACTTGAACGGCTGACCCTTTGAAATATGTTCTTGATCATATTTCGGCTCGCTGTTCTTCTCGGATGGGATGATTCCATTGTTCGAGGTGGGGAGAGACGATCATGTGGGAGTATGTGAAGTCGGAAGCGCGCATCCACCGAGTGGGGCGGCGCCAGGCGATTGGGGCCATTGCGATGACGTTGGGTGGAATGACCACCAGCGCAACCACCGCAACGGCAGAACCAGTAGAAGAGATATCTCATTCGGCAGAGGCCATTCATCAGGAGTCTGTTTTCAAGGCCAGCCGCAAACGCGTCTACGAGGCGCTTACCGACACCAAGCAGTTCGACCGGGTGATCGAGTTGAGCGGCGCAAAGAAGTCGATGGCGCTCGGCAGCGAGCCGACTCAAGTCAGCGGCGAGGTGGGAGGAGCGTTCGTCCTGTTTGGCGGACACATTGTGGGCCGGCAGATAGAGCTCGTGCCGAACGCGCGGATCGTTCAGGCCTGGCGCGTGGTTGACTGGGAGCCTGGAATCTACTCCATTGTCCGATTCGAGTTGGTCGAGGACGCAGGCGGCACCAGAATCGTCTTCGATCACACAGGTTTTCCGAAGGGACAGGGCGCGCATCTGGCTGCCGGATGGAAAGCCCACTACTGGGAGCCGCTCACGAAACTCCTGACTTAGCGACCCAGTGGCGCCAGGACAGGTCGGCCCGCCATCACTTCTCCGCATTGCGAAGAATTACCTTCTTCCGGCCTACACTGGATGGGATGGAAGAAATGTCTGAGCAGGGGGAAGCAGGTACCCCCCTCCACCCAGGGCAAGGGCCCCCCTCCTCCTCCAAGGGGCTCCAGAAACAGTGCAGTGCCTCGGTGTTGGTGCAAACCCACGGTACTTCGATAACGGACTTCCGCCTCGCGCAGCAAAGGCACGCAGACGGACAGTAACCATGCAGTTACGGAGCCAACCTCTCAATTCAGCCGCTCAAAGATTCCTGCCGCGCCCATGCCGCCGCCGACACACATGGTCACCATGCCGTAACGCACGTTACGGCGCTTCATCTCCTGGAGGAGTGTCGCAGTCAGTTTCGCTCCAGTGCAACCCAGCGGATGACCGAGCGCGATCGCGCCGCCATTGACGTTGACCTTCTCCAGATCGAGCCCAAGTTCGCGGATCACCGCGAGTGATTGCGCAGCGAAGGCCTCGTTCAGCTCAATCAGGCCGATGTCATCGAGCGTCAGTCCTGCCTGTTTCAGCGCCTTGGGCACGGCAAAGATTGGGCCGACACCCATTTCTTCCGGCAGACATCCGGCAACCGAATAGGCGACGAGGCGCGCCAAAGGTTCGATTCCGAGTTCCTTCGCGCGCGCTACGTCCATCAGCACCGCAGCGGCCGCTCCGTCCGACGTCTGCGAGGAATTCCCGGCAGTCACCGAGCCTTGTGCGTGAAAGACGGCCTTCAATCCGGCCAGGGCTGCAGCCGAAGTATCGGCGCGTGGGCCTTCGTCCGCATTGAACGCGGTCTCGGTCACGAGCGGTTTGCCGGCCGTCGTTCCTGGGACCGCGGTCGTGACCTTCACAGGGATCAGCTCCTCGTCGAAGCGATGCGCGGCCTGCGCAGCGAGCGCCTTCTGATGGCTGGCAAACGCAAAAGCGTCTTGCTCTTCGCGCGAAATCTTGTAGTGACGCGCGATGCGCTCGGCGGTGAGTCCCATGGTAAGCAGCGAAGCCGGATAGTTTTCCGCGAGCCACGGATTCGGACTGGGCTTATTTCCGCCCATCGGAATCATGCTCATGGATTCAACGCCTCCGGCAACGACGACGCGCGCGATCGCCGCTTTGATCCGCATATCGGCCTGGGCGATGGCTTCGAGGCCCGAGGCACAGAGCCGGTTCACGGTCGCACCGGGAACATCGACGGGAAGCTGGGCGCGCAGCGCGGCGAAGCGGGCAACGTTGAAGCCCTGCTCGGCCTCGGGCTGGGCACAGCCGAGAATCACGTCGTCGATTTCGCTCCTGTCGAGATTGGGCACTCGATGCAAAGCCCCGCTCAAGGCAGTTGCGGCAAGATCATCTGGACGCGTGGTAGCCAGAGCGCCTTTGGGGGCACGGCCAACGGGAGTACGAACAGCACTGACAAGAACGGCTTCGGGCACGCAGAACTCCAACTGAGGTCAGTGAGGAGATCGGAATTGACGGCGAACCGCGCTGTCAATCCAAGGACCACTCCGAGTAGTCCATAGAGGACAAACGATCCGCCAAACAAAAACAGAAAGGCGAGGATAGCGCCGAAACCTTGCGGCGCGGCAGGATTGTCGCCCCAAAGCGCCAGCGTCGGCAGAAGGTAGCGAAAGATGGGTGGGTCGATGTGAGAAACATAAGCCAAAACAAGGGCCGCCACGATGTCGAGGATGCCGAATCCAATAAACCAGGCGATGAGCGGCGTTCTGCGTCTTGCTGACGTTTCAGACATATTGCTCCCACTCAGCGGCTCGTCGGCATGCAATTGCCCACAGGCATGAGCTTATTCGGGTAAGTCTACCAGCGTCCACTTGCCCTTGGAGTAGAAGTGATATATGGTCTTGCGATCGATCATAGAATCTGCCAGCGCATCGTGGTCGGGAGCCGCAGGCCTGTGTTTCATGCCAATCTGCGCGTCGTGGACCTGCTCGGGCGAAGCCGGATCGATGCCCCAGTTGAAGCCAAGCACTCGACTGGGATCGTGCATCTGCAGTCTTTCGGTTTCGGGCGCAGTTGCCAGCACCATGGGCCGCTCCGCTGCGCTGGCGAAGAAGACCATGAGCGAGACAGTGTTTTTGACCGAGCAGAGCAAAGCCCAATCCTGAGCGCCGGAGCGCTCGAGCGAAGCCTCAACGACGTTTTCCGGCCGGTGCGCTTGATAGGTTTGTGGGATGAGGCAGCCGCGTTGGTTGAGCAGATCGGCAATCGGCGCGGGCAGATCGGGAAAGGAGCTCGGCTGCAGGCGATGGATCACGTACGAAACTTCGTGGCCGTTGGTCGTGACCTGTCCCGACTCGATGAGCGAATCGGCATTGGGGCGCGGCAACGGCATTTGGCCGGCGGCGAGGACTGCTCCCAACCCGAGAAGCGAGAACAGCGAGATAGGAATCTTGCGCTTCATACCGAAGCTAGTTCCTCAGACATCAATTCCTGAGTGGTTTGCCGGTCTTCAGTGTATGGGCGATACGCTCCTGCGTCTTGCGCTCGCCGCACAGCGAGAGAAAGGCTTCGCGCTCGAGGTCGAGGAGATACTGTTCGGTGACTGGCGTTCCAGAGGTGATGCGGCCGCCGCAGAGGATGTACGCGGCCCATCGCGCTACCTTCTGGTCGTGCTCCGAGGCGTATCCAGCTTCACCCATGAGATAAATGCCGGTCTCCAGCGTGCCGAGAGAGTTCAATCCTGGAGCAGGGATCTGCGTGCGCGGAACGGGCGCCGCGTAGCCCGCTCCGGCCAGCGCGGATACGACCGCTTTGGCGTCGAGCAGCAGGCGTTCGCGGTTCAGTGTGATGCGGTCGAGCGACGCGAGAAATCCGAGCCCGCGCGCCTCCGCCGCCGAGGTCGATACCTTAGCCATCGCGATGGTTTCGAGGGCCCGCTTGAGTCCGTCGGCGACTTCAGCCGACTGCGCAAAGCGCGAAGGCGGGTCTTTCGGATCGGGCGGGGCGAGGGCTGCGGCGCTGTCGAGTGCGCGCAAGAGCATTTCCTTCGTTCCGCCGCCCCCAGGAATGAGGCCGACGCCCGACTCGACCAGGCCGATATAGGTTTCGGCGTGCGATTGACGTCGCGCCGCATGCAGGCAGATCTCGGTGCCGCCCCCGAGTGTCATGCCGAAGGGCGCGACCACCACGGGGCGCGGGCAGAACTTGATCGCGGCCGTCATCGCCTGGAAGGCCCGGATGGCGAGGTCTACTTCGTCCCAATAGCCCTCCTGCATGGTGAGAAGCAACTGCATCAGATTTGCGCCGACGCTGAAGTTGTCGCGATCGCCGGTCAGGACGAAGCCGGTGAAGTCGCGGACGGCATCCGAATCGGGTCGCAGAACAGAGGCGGTTAGGGCCACCACGTCGCCGCCGATTGCGTTCTTCATCGAGTGCAGTTCGATGCAGCCAATGCCGTCGCCGAGATCGACGAGGGAAGCTGCGGAGTTGCCGCGAACCACACCGTGGGCGCGGCGGAAGTCGGCGACGCGTGCGTGCCCGGGCTGCTGCGGAATCGTTTCCCATGCGCCGGTTGAAGGATTGAAGCACTGCGGTCCGTCGGGCGAGTACCAGGAGAGTTTTTCGGCCCCGGGGGTCGCATCGAGAAGATCGCGCACCGCGCGCGAGACAGGGATATTCATCGTCTCCATGCGGACAACGGTCTCGCGCAGTCCGGCCGCATCCCACATCTGGAAGGGTCCGAGCTCCCAGTTGAAGCCGGCGCGCATAGCGGCATCGATTGACGGTACGTCGTCAGAGATTTCGCCGATGCGGTCGGCCGCGTAGTTCCAGAGTGAACTGAGAAACGGCGATAGAAACTTCGCCGCCTTGTCTTTCGCGGGATCATTTGCCAGCAGCAAGCGAAGGCGCTCTTCGACGGTCTGTGCGTTCTTGGCCATCTCGAGCGAGGGCAGGGAGGCCTTTGCCGCCGAACGATACTCAAGCGTTTTCAGATCAAGAACGAGGCGTTCCTCCCTTCCATCAGAGCCGCGCGCCTTCTTGTAGAACCCTTGGCCAGATTTATCGCCGAGCCAGCCGCGCTTCACGATCTCAGCCAGAATCTCAGAGAACTTGCTCGGCACAGCGCCTGCGGGAAAGTTTGCCGCCACGTGCTCCAGGACATCGATGCCGACCATGTCGGCGAGACGAAATGTTCCAGTGCGCGGCCAACCGATGGCCGGGCCGGTAAGTGCATCGACTTCTTCGATGGTGAGGCCCTGATCCAGCATCAGACTTGCCGCGGAAAACATGACTGCGACACCGATACGATTGGCGATGAAGTTGGGCGTGTCGTTGGCGAAGACGATCTGCTTGCCCAGCAGCCGGTCGGCGAACGCGGCAAAGGAAGAAACAACGACCGGATCGGACTCTTCCGTCGGGACGATTTCGAGCAACCGCATGTAGCGCGGCGGATTAAAAAAATGAGTCCCGAAGAAGCGGTCGTGCTTTGCGCCCAGCCCCGCGGCGATCTTCTTCACGGGCAAGCCCGAGGTGTTGGTGGTGAGAACAGCCTTGGGACCGAGATAGGGCACGACGCGTCCGAGGAGCGCCGTTTTGATCTCGAGATTCTCGGCAACAGCCTCGATGATCCAATCACACTCCGCGACTCTGGACAGGTCGTCATCGAAGTTGCCGGGGGTGATCAACGCCGCTTGCGAGGCGTCATAGAACGCCGCGGGCCTGCTTCTTGTCAGAGCGGTGAGCGCAGTATTCGCCAAACGGCTGCGCGGGCCATCGCCCTCGGGAACCATGTCCAGGAGGAATACAGGAATGCCCGCGTTGGCCAGATGAGCGGCAATACGTGAGCCCATCGTTCCCGCGCCAAGGACTGCGGCGCGGCGCACAAGGAGCGGTTGCGTGGCGACGCCGAGGCAAGATGCTGCAGCAGCGCTAATCATGCGATTCTCCTCGGGCGTGGTCGTTTACGATGCCGCCCCGAGCATACGGAAGCGCGCAGCAGCGGGTCAAGGATACGGGACCAGCCCAAGAGGTCGGCCGGACATCATTTCTGCAGCAGCTTGAAGGCGTGCGACCATTCGTTGCGCAAGAATCCGGGAATGCACCACAACATGCACAGCGGTTCGATCGCGCGGGCTGCTTCGGCGGAGCCCATGTCGGCGCTTTCCCAGCCGAACTGATCGCAAATGTGAGCGACGGTCTTCTTGGCAGCTTCGTGGTTGCCGCAGATGAACATGGTCGGTTTGCCATCGGCAAAATGCGGATTGACCATGAGGTCCTTTCCGACCGAGTTGAACGCCTTGACGAAGTGCGCGTCGGGGAACTCGCGTTGAAGCTGTTCCATCAGCGAATCCGTCTGGCTGGTGTAGAACTGCAGGACGCCGTGGACCGGCGGCTCGTCCGCGATCGGATTGCAGGCATCGATAACTGTTTTGTCCGTGAGATGTCGGGCGCCGGCTAAATGGAGTGCATCGGCGGCGACATTGCCTTTGACGGCGAGCACGAGCAGTTCGCCAAACTGGGCAGCCTGCGCAAAAGTGCCAACTTCGACTCCAGTGCTCTTGGCGGCCCAATCGGCAAGCTTTTCAGGAGAGCGTGAGCCTATCATGACCAGGTGCCCGTGTTTCAAGAAGCCGGAGGCCAAGACCTTTGCCACCTCGCCCGAGCCGAGAACTCCTACCTTCATCGCCTGACTCCTTGCGGTACGGATTGGCTTTCTGACCGGCAGATTACACCAAGATGGGATATGTCCCGTATTGACATGCTGTGAAACCGTCGCGCGATGAGGCGTTCGCTGCGACCCGCACCTGCTGTATCCTGATCGTGGAACTCCCACAAAGGTGGAGTTCTGGCCCCTTGAAATGACCCTTTTCATGCCGAGCACATGGGAAACCGCCTCTGCGCTGGTGTTGGCGGCATCGGCGGCTGCTGTTGCAGTGTGGTGGTTCCGGCGCCGTCGTCCAAGCGCCGACGAGATCGAGCGGGCGCGCCGCATGAAGCTGGCGCTCACCGGCCGCCTTGTGGATGGCATGCTTCTCGACGTGCGCACACTGGCGGTCGGGGATGACCGCACTCTTACCATGCTCGAATACAGCTATCGCATTGGCGGCGTGGAGTACGAGTGCTCTCAGGACGTTACGCAGATGCAGGAGATCGTAGATCCAGCCCAGGTGCGCGCTGGCTTTCCGTGTTCGGTGCGCTACCTGCCTGGGAGCCCGCAAAACAGCATCGTAGTAGCGGAGGAGTGGTCCGGGCTGCGGGTCACTCTGCCTGAGCTGCCGACCCAGGGTCCATCGCTTCGACGTACCCCACCCAAACAGAGCTCGCAGGCGGGTTGATCCGGCTCCCGCCGGATCGATTTGAACTACCCAAACTAAGGTGATGGAGAGCGGGGTTTTCATCTGCGCATCGCCCTGCGTCGATTTCGGACGGCGGTTACACTGACTTTATGCATGTCCACGCGGCGCCCGCCCAGGGTGCACCTCGGACACAATCCGTACTTCGTATTTCGCTGGTTGCCACAGCTGCGTATGTGGCGGTCACGTTCGTGGCGGGGTTGCGGGCCCACTCCCTGGCATTGCTCTCGGAAGCTGGGCACAACGTTTCTGACTTTTTGGCCCTGCTGCTGAGCTTTGTTGCCGTCTACTTTCAAACGCGGCCTGCGAACGATTCAAAGACGTTCGGATACCAGCGCGCGGGGGTTCTGGCGGCTTTCATTAATGCGGCGACGCTGATTGTGATTGCGATTTGGATCGGCATCGAAGCGATCCATCGTTTAAGTGCTCCAGTGGCGGTGCAGCCCAAGCTGATGATGACGGTTGCAGCCGCCGGCGTGGTGATGAACGGCGTGATCGCCGCTCTGCTGTGGGGTGTAGCCCGTGACGTGAATCTGCGCAGCGCCTTTCTGCACATGGCGGGTGACACGCTGTCGACGGCGGCAGTCATCGCAGGCGGCTTGGGCATTCTCCTCACCGGCGAGAATTGGATCGATCCGGTGCTGTCGCTGTTGATCGCGGCATTGATCCTATGGTCCAGCTACGGCATTGTGCGGGAGACACTGAATATCCTGTTGGAGGGTACGCCGCGCGGTGTGTCCCTGATTGAAATTCGCGCCAGCATGGAGGCGGTGGACGGTGTGGTGAATGTGCACGACCTGCACGTCTGGAGTCTTGGGTCGCATTCCAGCGCACTCGCGTGCCACGTGACGATCGCCGACATTCCCCCGTCGGAGAGCGCCTGTATCCTGGTGAAGCTCAATCACATTTTGCGCGACCACTTCCACATCAGTCACACGACGGTGCAGTTTGAACACATCGGCTGCGAAGAGCTGGCAGGCTGTGTGGTACCGATGGAAGAGATGGCCAGCAGCACCGAGGGCCAACACGGCCACGCACACTAGCAGGGTTTCCAAGGGGGATAGATTTGGTTCGACGCTTCAGCGTTTTCGCGGGATTGTGTGTTGCACTCTTGCTCGCACGTTCTGGCGCACCGGTGCTGGCTGCAACGGAGCTAAACCTTGCGCAACTGCAGGCGTTGGCCGGCGAATACACCGACCCGATTGAGCCCGACACGCCGCTGAGTTTTTACGTCGAAAACGGAAAGCTCATCGAGGAATCAGACCGGCTTGTCCCGACCGAGCTGACAGCTCTTTCTGCAACCTACTTCAGCCTGCCGGCGTCGAAAATGACGGTTCGTTTCACACTCGACGGACAGGGGCATGGTGCAGGGTTGAGCGTGTCTTCTGAGCCCGACCATCCCTACCAACGTACTGGTGACCCGGTTCATCATCTCTTCCACGAGTACCAGCGGACTGAGGTGATGATTCCGATGCGCGATGGGATAAAACTGCACGCCGTGGTCCTGAAACCCGCCGACATCGCGATCCCGCTGCCCATTCTGATGCAACGCACGCCGTACGGTGTCGATGGCACCACGCGCGCGTCCTTCTTCTCGCAGCGGCCCGAACTGGCACGTGATGGTTACATCTACGTTGCCGAGGACATTCGCGGGCGCTACAAGAGCGACGGCCAGTTTGTGATGAGCCGACCCATAACGGATCACCGGGACTCGAAGGCGATCGACGAAAGTACCGACACTTATGACACTGTGGACTGGCTGATCAAGAATGTGCAGGGCAATAACGGCCGTGTCGGCGTAGTTGGGACGAGCTATCCGGGATTTCTGGCGACGGCGGCGGGCATTGATCCGCATCCAGCGGTGAAAGCCATCTCTCCCCAGGCCCCGATGATCGACGTGTGGATGGGCGATGACTTCTTCCATAACGGCGCGTTTCGGCAAACCTACGGCTACGACTACGTGATGGGCCTGGAGTCGAGCAAGGAAAGAACGGACGTCGCCTACGGAAAGGACAAGGACGGGTTCGACTATTTTCTGGAGCGCGGCAACTTCGTCAAGGACGTGAAGCGCTCAGGCTCAAGGCCGCTGCCTACGTGGAGGCTGTTTTTGGAGCATCCAGCGTACGACTCGGTTTGGTCGTTGCGCGGCGTCGAGCATCATCTGACGGCGGTGACCGTGCCAACGCTGAGCGTAGGCGGCACCTACGACCAGGAAGACATGTGGGGTCCGCAGGAGGAATACGCGAAGCTCGAGCCCGAGGATACGAAGCACGAGAACTTTCTGGTGCTCGGACCCTGGCGGCATGGGTCATGGGCGTTGTCGTCCCGGCATCTGGGGAACCTTGACTACGGCGAGTCGATCGGCGACGAGTTCCGGTCGCGTATCGAGGCGAAGTTCTTCGCGCACTATTTGAAGGGTAAGGCGGGCTTCGATCTGCGGGACACAGCGAGCTTCCAAACTGGCTCAAACACCTGGAAGTATTACGCCCACTTTCCGCCTGCCGAGGCAAAGCCGACGGCTCTCTATCTCGGAGGCGATGGGAGACTGAGTTGGCACAAGCCAACCGGAATGAGCAAGACGAGCTACATCAGCGATCCGGCGAACCCGATTCCGTATCGCCGCAGGCCGATTCAGCCCACCTATTCTGAAGGTTCGCAGTGGTACAACTGGTTGACTGAAGACCAGCGCTTCGTGACCGATCGCGAAGACCTGGTGGTATGGAAGCTGCCTGTACTGAAAAAAGACCTCGTTGTCACGGGAGATGTGGTGGCCGATATCTTCGCTTCGACAACGGGCACGGACATCGACATGGTGGTCAAGTTGATCGATCAGTATCCGACGGATGATCCCGACCCGAAGATGCGCGGCTACCAGCTGATGACGAATGCGGAGATCTTTCGTGGGCGCTATTTGTCAAGTTTTGAGAAGCCTGTGGCAATCCAGGCAGGCGCCGTGCGTGAGTACAAGTTCAGCCTCCACGGGGTGGATCACGTTTTCAAGGCGGGGCACACGATGATGGTCGAGATTCAGAACACGTGGTTTCCGCTTTACGACCGTAACCCGCAGACCTTCGTCCCGAATATCATGAAGGCCAAACGGGAGGACTACAAGAAGGCGACCATCTCGGTCTATGAGGACGCGGAACATCCGTCGCATATCGAAGTACCGGTGATGTAAAGGGTTGAGTCAGACCCGGCTCTTCAGGGTCAGATCGGGCGTTCAGCTACTTACTGGCTTGAATCCTTCGTGTAGGCTGGACCATCTGAGAGAGTGAAGTCGCGGTAGAATAAATCTGTAGGTATGAAGCTCCACCAGCCCATCTCGGCTCTTCTCTAGCGGCGCCCGCCGCGTACATCCCTTCCGCGCTGATTCTGAAGCATTGAACCCACTTGCAAGTCTGCCCCTTTGGGTCGCAGGACGGAGAGCCACCATGATCGATCGCCTGGAGCAAATGGAACAACGATACAACGAGCTGCAAGGGCAGCTGGCGCTGCCCGAGGTCCTCAACGACCACGAAAAGTACACGAAGACTGCGAAGGCGGTGCGCGAGATTGAAGTGCCGGTCGAGAAGTTTCGTGAGCTGAGGCAGGCACGCCAGGGACTTGAAGATGCCCGGGCGATCCTTGGCGAGTCGGACGCGGATATGCGCGCTATGGCCGAGGAAGAGATCGCCGCGCTGGAGCCGCGCGTCGGCGCGATTGAGGAAGAACTCCGCCTTCTTCTCCTTCCGAAGGATCCGAACGACGAGAAGAACGTGATCCTCGAAATTCGCGCCGGCACCGGGGGTGATGAGGCTTCGCTGTTTGCCGCGGAAGTCTTCCGCATGTATACGCGGTTTGCCGAGCAGCATCGCTGGAAGGTTGAAGTGATGTCACTGTCGGAATCAGGCGTGGGCGGCTATAAGGAAGTCATCGCCATCATCGAAGGCAATCGTGTCTACTCGCAGCTGAAGTGGGAGAGTGGCGTACACCGCGTACAACGGGTGCCGGCGACGGAGACTCAGGGTCGGGTGCACACTTCGGCGGTCACCGTTGCGGTGCTGCCCGAAGCCGAAGAGGTCGATATCAAGATCGAGGCTAAGGACATCCGCATCGACACATTCTGCTCCTCGGGGCCGGGTGGCCAGTCGGTTAACACCACGTATTCGGCCGTACGCGTTACTCACCTGCCGACCAACACCGTCGTTAGCTGTCAGGACGAGAAGTCACAGATCAAGAATCGCGAGAAGGCCATGCGCGTGCTGCGTTCGAGACTCTACGAGGTGGAGCAGGAGCGGCAGAATGCCGAGCTCGCCGCCGCGCGAAAGTCGCAGGTGGGTTCCGGCGACCGCAGCGAGAAGATTCGGACCTACAACTTCCCGCAGAACCGGCTGACCGATCACCGCATTGGCCTGACGATCCACCAGCTCGACCTGATTATGGAAGGTAAGCTGCAACCAATCGTCGATGCGCTGGTCGCGCACTACCAGGCTGAACAACTGAAGGGTGGCGACGACGGTACGGTTCAGGCGGCCTGATGACGCTGCGGGAAGTTCTGGAGCGCAGTACTGTGCAACTCGGGGCAGGACCGCATCCAGAGAAAGCACGACTGGATGCCGAGACGTTGTTGCTGCACCAAATAGGCAAGAATCGCGCCTGGCTGATTACACATCGGGACGATGACTTTGCCGGCTGCCGTGCAATCGGCTATGCGGCTCTTTTGGAGCGACGCGCCAAGGGCGAACCCATTCAGTACATTCTGGGCGAGTGCGAGTTCTTCGGGCTACCATTCCGCGTTACGCCCGATGTGCTGATTCCGCGGCCAGAGACCGAACTACTGGTTGAGAAGGCCGCGCAGTTGATGCCGGTCTTCGATCGCAGCTGTGAAGGATTCTCACCTCGAGTTCTCGACGCGGGAACGGGCTCCGGTGCGATCGCGATCAGTATTGCTCACGACTGGGGCCAAGCTGAGATTACTGCGGTCGACATTTCGCCAGCTGCGCTTGAAGTCGCCCGCTCCAATGCGGAGCGCCTTGGCTTCGCCGAGCAGATTCGCTTCCTTCAGGGAGATTTGCTCGCGCCCATAGCCGGCGAAGTCTTCGACCTGATCGTTTCGAATCCGCCGTACGTTCCAGCGGCCGATCACGATTCGCTTGCGGTCGAAGTGCGCGGCTACGAGCCCAGATTAGCCCTCTTTGCGGGGGTCGACGGCCTCGATGTCTACCGGCGCCTGATTCCCACTGCGCATGCGGCTCTCAGGCACGGAGGATACATCGCGCTCGAGATCGGCTACGGTCAGGCGGACGCGGTTCGCGATCTGTTGCAGGCAGCGGATTTCGAGCTGATTGAATTCACGCCAGATTTACAGGGTATTCCGCGTGTCGTCACTGCGCAGAAGCTCTGAGGCGGCCGTTGATACCGATCCGAGAAACGAACAAGAAACCTGTGCGATTCGAGCGCGCTTCAAGCTGTCTGACTCGCTAGTCGTTCATTTATTCTGCTTTCCGAAAGGAAATCTTGCACATGCCGGCTTCAAAAGGTTATTCCGCGTCCGACGCGAAGTCGCCGCTTGCACCGTTTGGGTTCACACGCCGCGAACCTGGTCCAACGGAGATCACGGTGGACATTCTCTACTGCGGTGTCTGCCACTCTGACCTGCACATGGCACGCAACGAATGGGGCCAGTCGATCTATCCGCTCGTGCCAGGTCACGAGATTGTCGGTCGAGTCACTGCGGCGGGCAAGGACGTGAAGAAGTTCAAGAAGGGCGATGTGGCTGCGGTGGGCGTGATCGTCGATTCGTGCCGTCACTGTCCTGCATGCAGTAAAGGAGAGGAGCACTTCTGCCGCGAAGGCGCCACGCTGACCTATGCCGCGAAGGATCGTGTGGATGGCTCGATCACGATGGGTGGCTACTCCGATAACTATGTGGTAGACGAGCGCTTCGCACACACCGTTCCTGCAAATCTTGATCTCGCCGCCGTCGCACCGCTGCTGTGCGCCGGAATCACGACCTATTCGCCGCTGCGTCACTGGAAGGTCGGCGCGGGCAAGAAGGTCGGCATCGTGGGCCTGGGCGGACTCGGGCACATGGGGCTGAAGTTCGCGCACGCGTTTGGGGCACATGCCGTGCAGCTCACCACTTCGCTCAAGAAGAAAGAAGACGCGCTGAAGCTGGGCGCGAACGAGGTAGTCGTCTCGACAGATGCGGACGCCATGAAGGCGCACGCGAGTTCCTTCGACTTCATCCTTGACACGGCTTCCGCTCCGCACGATCTCGAACCGTACCTAAGCCTACTGAAGCAGGACGGGACCATGACCTTGGTGGGCCTGCCGGAGAAGCCTCCCGCGGTGAATGTGTTCAGCCTGATTACCCGGCGCGCATCGGTCGCTGGATCGATGATTGGCGGAATGCCCGAAACGCAGCAGATGCTCGACTACTGTGGCGAGAAGAACATTGTGGCCGACGTCGAAGTAATTCCGATCCAGAAGATCAACGAAGCGTTCGAGCGCATGCTCAAGCAGGACGTGAAGTATCGCTTCGTCATCGACATGAGCTCGCTGAAATAGCCGCGTTCGTTCCGTCAGCTGCCGGTCCAGGCGAACTGGATCGGCAGCCGCGGCGATATGTTTTTCAACCAGTCCTTGACATGCGCTCTGCTGCGTCTTTATGGTTGCCCAAGCCGCACACGCAGCCGGCAATCCCTGATGGCATTCACTGAGCAGCCGGAAGTTTTCCCCAAACGGTCTTCGTCGAGGATTGCAGCCATCCTCACGGACAGCCATTTCCTGATCCCAGCCGCGGTTTTTTGCGTCGGACTCACACTGCTCATCACACTGCACTGATCGATGAGCCAGCCGACCAAGTCCACCGCATCCTTTGGCTCGGCGCACGGGCTGGGCGTCTTGTGTGGGCTTGGCGCGGGTGTGTGGCTAGGTGCCGCCGAGGCGCCAACGAAGCTGGTCAACACGGGACTTTCGCCCTATGCGATCTCGTTGTGCATGGTCGCCGGCGTCTTCACCGCGCGATGGACCGTGCCCACGCTCCTGAAGGGCACTCGGCAGGTGTTTGCCGATCTTTCCGAGCACAGGCATCTCATCCCCGTGGCGATCATCGCTGGAATGCTGTGGGCCGTTGCCAACACGCTGACGGTCTTTGCCATCCGCGATGTGGGCCTGGCCATCGCGTTTCCTCTTTGGAATACAAATTCGCTCGTTGGCATCTTCTGGGGTCGTGTTCTCTTTGGCGAGTTGAAGGGCGCGAGCCGTACGAATGTCGCCAAAGTCGTGCTCGGTGCGTTGGCGATTGTGGCAGCGGCAGTCATGCTGGGTTTCAGCACGATCCACGGAGATGGGGCGAATGCCAGTCACGCGGCAGGAGGAATTCTTGCGGCGGCGGGCGCGAGCCTGTTGTGGGGAACAATGTATATCCCGTATCGCAAGGCCTATGTCAGCGGCATGAATCCGCTGTCGTTCGTCACAGTGTTCACCGTGGGTGAACTGGGCGCCGTCTTGGCGCTGGCCTTCGCGCTCGATCGCCATTCAACAGAAGCAGTCTTCTTTTCGCCGGTGCTGAGGCCGATGCTGTTCTGGTTGTTTCTTGGCGGCTTTGTCTGGGTGGTGGGCGACATCTTTCAGCAATACGCGACCAAGTTTCTGGGCATCGGACGTGGGATCCCATTGTCGAACACGAACCAGCTGTGGGGGCTGGCCTGGGGCGCTCTTGTCTTCGGCGAGCTGGCCCACGCCGACCGGGCGCACCAATTGCTCGTGGTTGTCGGATCGATCGTGATGATCCTCGGAGCGCTTGCTGTCAGCACGGCCGTCGCAACCGAGCGCGAGCATACGTCGACCAACAATGCGCTGCTGCGCGAGTGCGATCGCTACGAATTGGATTACGCGCGAGTTCTGAGTGCGTACAGCGGGGCTCCCCAAGAAGGGCAATTCCATCGCTCGGGATGGGATTATCTAATTCTCGCTGGCGCCACAGGCGTCTTTCTGGCTCTGGGCCTTCAGGCGCGCCGACCACGACTGGCGATGGATCTGACCTGGACAGCAATTCTGGGTGTGCTGATGGTAGTCTCGGCGGCCGTCTGCGCCTGGAAGCTATGGAAAGTGACACGGTTCGCGTAGCACGTACAATGGACTTCATGGGCGAGCTGTCGCTGGTCGATTTGGTGGGTGTTGGACTGAATGCGACAGACACGCTGATCCCTCTCTCGAAGTTTCCCGAGCGCGGCTCCAAGGTCGAATACAGGCAGGCGTCGATTCTTCCGGGCGGGCAAACCGCATCGGCTGTGATCGCCTGCCAGACTTGGGGATTGACGACTCGTTATGTAGGCAAACTTGGCGAGGACGATGCTGCGCGGTTGCACTGCCGCGAGTTTGCGCGCACCGGAGTGGATGCACGCGTCCTTACGGCACCTCATGCCGCCAGCGCACATTCGCTCATTCTGGTGGACAACGGCGGCGAACGAACAGTTCTTTGCCAGCGCAACGAGCAGGTTCTTTTGCGCCCCGAGGATCTCAGGCAGGAGTGGATCGTGAACGCCCGCGCCCTGTTGGTGGACGGGTTCGAGACGGCGGCAGCGGTGCAGGCCGCGTCCTGGGCGCGAGAAGCCGGCATTCCCGTGATCGCCGATCTCGACGAGATGTATGACGGCGTCGAACGCCTTGCCACCAAGGTGGACTATCTGGTTGTGAGTCGCGATTTTCCCACGCGGATGACGGGCGAGCGCAATCTCGAGCTCGCCCTGCACAAGATGAGGAGCCGCTACGGGTGTGCGGTGACGGCGGCGACATTGGGTCAGGACGGAGTGCTGGCGTGGGATGGCGAGCGCTTTTATCTGCGTCCGGCATACTGCGTGAACGTGGTCGACACAACGGGTGCAGGCGATATCTTCCATGCAGGATTCATCTACGGTTTGCTGCAGGGTTGGCCGCTTGCGCGACAACTGGATTTTGCCTGTGCTGCTGCCGCGCTTAACTGCACCAGAACCGGCGCGCGCGGCGGCATCGGTCCGGTCGAAGAAGTGGAGAAGCTGATGGCCACGACGCCCCGTTATGCCGAGGCGCCTGCGGCGGACTGAAGGAGCCTGCTCGATGCCTGCCAACAAGAAGCGCTGCGCATGGACAGGAAGCGATCCCCTGATGCAGGCCTACCACGATGAAGAGTGGGGCGTGCCGGAATTCGATAGCCGGATGCTGTGGGAGACGCTGATGCTCGAAGGCTTTCAGGCCGGGCTCGCTTGGATCACAGTGCTGCGCAAGCGCGATACGTTTCGCAAGGCGTTCCGCAACTTCGATCCGAAGAGAGCGGCTCATCTGGGCGAGAAGGATATCGCCCGGCTGCTCGAGAATCCAGGCATCATCCGCAGCCGCGCCAAGATTGAGGCGACCATCCAGGGCGCTCGAATCTACCTCGACATGCAGCAGAGCGGAGTCAAGTTCTCGGATTTTGCGTGGAGCTTCGTTGATGGAAGACCGATTCAGAACAGAGGACCGCTTCCTGTCACTACTCCGCTGGCAGGGACGATCTCGAAAGAGCTCAAAGCACGCGGATTCAAGTTCGTGGGTCCGACCATCGTGTATGCGTGGATGCAGGCGGTTGGGCTGGTGAACGATCATGCCCAGGACTGCTTCCGGCGCGGTCCGTGTGCACGGGTGCGGCGGCCAGCCTCATAGGCGCGCTCGGGTTTCACAGGCCGAGCGTCCTCGCCGCAACTTCCGATTGCCGGACCAGCGTAGGGACGCGTAGTATTCCCGCTGAAATCGTTTTCAATGGAGATTTGTCATGAATCGTCTTGTTCCGTTGCCGCTTCCCGTTGCCCTTCTTGCCATCGTGATCCTGGCGCCAGCCGTGCCCCGGGCGCAGCAAGCCCCATCGCAGGTTGTGGCGCAAACGCCGCCCATGGGTTGGAACAGCTGGAACTACTTTGCCACCAAGGTCGACGACAAGGGCGTGCGCGCAGCTGCCGATGAAATAGTTACCTCAGGCATGAAGGACGCCGGTTACATCTACGTGAACATCGACGACAGCTGGGAAGGTGAGCGCGACTCCAATGGCGTGCTCCACACCAACTCGAAGTTTCCGGACATGAAGGCGCTTGCCGACTACGTGCACTCCAAGGGGCTGAAGATAGGTATCTATTCAGGCCCTGGCACAAAAACCTGCGGCGGTTATGCGGCTTCGTTGGAGCATGAAGACCAGGATGCCAAGATGTACGCCGAATGGGGCATCGATTATCTCAAGTACGATCTGTGCAGCTTCATCCCCGACGTGATGGAGAAGCAGGCTCCGAACGACAAGGCAGCCGAGATGCGCCTGATGCATGAGGCCTACGCGAGGATGGGGAAGGCGCTGAAGGCCACTGGCCGGCCTATCGTGTACTCGTTCTGCCAGTACGGTTGGGATGCGGTATGGGAGTGGGGACCGGCGCTGGGAGCCAACTCGTGGCGCACCACGGACGACATCAACCCGCATTGGGATCGGATCTACGCGATCCTGGAGCAGCAGGAAGGTTTGGAGGAATACGCCGGGCCGGGGCGTTGGAACGATCCCGACATGCTGGAGGTGGGCAACGGCAAGTTGTCGCTCGATGAGAATCGCGCACACTTCTCGATGTGGGCGATGCTCGCAGCGCCGTTGCTTGCAGGCAACGACCTGACCAACATGAAGCCGGAGGTCAAGGCGGTTCTGACGAACCGCGACGTGATCGCGCTCGACCAGGATCCCCTCGGCAAGCAGGCTTCGCGCATTTACAGCGAGGGCGAAGTCGAGGTGTGGACCAGGCCGCTCTCCGGCGGTGCGCTTGCAGTTGCCGTGCTGAATGCGGGCGACAACCGCTACTCGACGCATCCGTTCCATCTGGACTTGGCCAAGCTGGGACTGCACGGCACGCAGCAGGGCAAAGATTTGTGGAGTGGCAAAGCGGTTGAACTGACCGGGAACATGCCTCTCGAGATCGCCAAGCACGAAGTGCTTCTGGTGCGGATCGCCGCGCCGAAATAGTAACGTGAAGCGACCAGGCGCTCAGCGGCTCGAGGGTTGTGGCCGGGCTGCTGAAAGTTGCCCAAAGACGTTATACTCCCGCTCGCTCCAGCGCCTTTCGCATCAGCGTTGAGTGGATTCCCATGGCCTCGGGCCGATCGCTTCCCGATGGGCTCAGTCGCGTGTAATGTCCACTCGAATCGAGCTCCCAGGCCTGTCTTCGGTCGCGCAGGCAGAGATCGAGAACCTCCCATAACTTCGCCTTCGCATGCGCGCCATGCACCGGCGTGACCACCTCAATGCGTTTGGAAAGATTCCGGTACATCCAGTCGGCGGAACCGATGAAGAAATCGCCCTCTACCGGGTTCTCGTTCCCGTTGGCGAAGTGAAAGACGCGCGAGTGTTCAAGGAAACGCCCGACGATTGAACGCACGCGTATGTTCTCCGTGCGGCCGGGAACGCCCGGCAGGACGCAGCAGAATCCACGTACGATCAAGTCGACGGAAACTCCCGCCGACGATGCCTCGCAGAGTGCGCGAATCATCCCGGGATCTTCGAGCTGATTCATCTTGGCGACGATGCGGGCCGGCTTTCCAGCCTTCCGGTTTTCGATTTCACGCTGGATCAGGGCGAGGAAACGATGGCGCATCGTGTAGGGCGCAACAAGTAAGGCGGAACATTCTGGCGCCTGCGCATGTCCGGTCAGATAGTGAAAGAGATCCACGACATCCCGTGTAATCTCCGGATCGCAGGTGAGCAGCCCGAAGTCCTCGTAGAGCCGGGCCGTCTTCACGTGATAATTGCCGGTTCCTATGTGGACGTAGCTACGCATTCGTCCGCCTTCCTTGCGCACCACAAGCGCCGTCTTCGCATGCGTCTTCAAACCATGGACACCAAACGTGACGTGCGCGCCTACTCGTTCCAGCTCGGCCGCCCAATGAAGGTTTCGCTCTTCATCGAATCGTGCCTTGATCTCCATCACGCAGGCGACCTGCTTGCCTTGCTCGGCGGCGCGGATCAGCGATCGAACGAACGGCGTGTCATCTCCAATCCGGTAGGCAGTCATCTTGATCGCGACTGTATGGGGGTCATCGGCTGCAGCGCGGATGAAGTTTTCTACGGTCGCATCGAAGCTCTCGTAGGGATGATGCACGAGGATGTCGGCTTCCTGAATTGTCTGGAAGATGGGTCGTTCCGTGAAGCAGTGCTTAGCCAGCGGCGACCACGGCGGATCCCGCAGTTCAGGCACGGGCAGGGAAGCGATCTCGAAGAGAGTGGTGTAGTCCACCTCACCGCTCAATTCATAGACATCCGCCGATGTCAGTTCGAAGCGCTCCCGCAACATGTCGCGGATGCCCTTGTCCCACCCCGGCCCAAATTCCAACCTTACCACCGGTTCGAAGCGCCGCAGCCGGACCTGCTCCTCGACCTGCAGGCGGGCTTCGCCTTCGAAGGGGTCTCCCAGTTCCACCTCCGCGTCGCGCGTGATCCGCACGAGTGTCATCCCGGAGATCGTCATCCCACGATAGAGCTTGTGCATGTTTCCACGAATCAACTCGTGAAGCGGGATCAGCAGTTGGTCTTCATCCTCAACGTCCGCGCTTAGCGGAATCCACTGTTTCAGGCTGGCAGGGACCTTCATCCGCGCTACCATCTGCTCGGCGCGTTCCGGGTCGTATAGCCGGAACGCCCACGAGGTGGAGAGGTTCGAGAGGAAGGGAAAGGGCCGTTCCGGATTAATCACCAGTGGCGTCAGAGCCGGAGAAATGTCTTCATCGAAGAAGGTCGAAGCCTCTTCTCGCTGTGCATCGGTTAGATCGTCCCAGCCGCAGAGTCGTATGCCGTGTCGCGCGAGGCCGGGAACGATGGCGTGCCGATAGCAGTCCGCTTGTTTCTGCAGAAGGGAGAGAAGTCTTTGGCGTAATCGAACAAACTGCGCAAACTGTTCCGTGGTATCTCCGGCACGCCGGGCAGAGACGCGCTTCATGAAGAATTCGTCGAGATTTGACGTGAAAATGGCCAGGAATTTAGCGCGCTCCAAAAGGGGAGTGCGCGGATCGGCTGCTTCGGCCAGGACGCGTTCGTTGAAGGCGATCCAGCTCAGGTCGCGATCGATCCAGACATCTGCCAGCTCCGGCCTGAACTTTTTGCTCAGAGCTTTGTGATCTCCGCTGGACGCGAGGACAGGATTTGCCGTCGAGGTCGTCATTCTCTTCCTTCAGGGGACGATGGGAAGGCACACGCCGGCGCGACACGGTGGTGGGGCTTCGGCTTCAATCAGGATAGACTACATACGTGCAACTCGTACGCTCAGTTCAATGAGCGGAACCTCTCGGATCGGATTCTAGAAGAGACTTCTCGTATCGTCGGGCGCGAGAATCCTCTGCTGAGCAAGTCGAGTCCGCGCCGTGTCCCAGGAAGTCTGGAATCGCTCCGCGACTTCACGAATCAGGGCAGCGCCATCGAGTGAGCGTTCCGACAACGCGGCGTGATCCAGGTCCCTGGCATGGCGAAAATCCCGCACGTGCGCGACGAGCGGGCCGATCGGCATCAGCAGGGCTCCGCAGACATATCCAGCCTGCCACTCCATCCAGTCGTCGTCGCCGAGCGGCATCATCGAATCGCGACGGCAGCGGTGCAGCCTTGGGCGAGTGTCTGGAAGACCCTCGAACAAACTCAGCCACGATCCTTCCTCTGTTTGGAAAAGAAAATCGTGGAAACGCACATGACCATACTGGTGGGCGAGAACAGCACGGAGCCGTTTTTCAAGACTCGGCACTTGCGCCAGGCTCGATGCGATCTTCACCGCAGGCTTGTGCCCTCGTCTGAACTCGGTGCAAGCCTCTACTTCACCGCCGCCCTCTTGCCCGAGACGAGCGTCAAGAGTAAGACTTTCAGATTCCATTTCGACAAAGAGTCGAAGATCGGCGGTACGAATCGGGAAGGAGGCTTCGCCGTGCTTCCTGCGCAGGTAATCGGAGACCAAGGCTTGGCACTTCTCATCGAGTTCTTCAGACGTGTATTCCGGCCTCATGCGGAAGCGCTGCGTTCTATCCCAGACCCATCTCATCTCTCTTCAGGGTCTCACGAAGACGGCTATGATGAGCGGTCGCTGTTCAGTGCGTTACCAATGACTTCACGTAGGTGATAAAACGGTTCTAACATGCGTGCACGCGTCTTGTTCGTTCTCTGCAGCTTTGCCCTGATTGCGGTTCCAGTACCGGGGGCAGAACCGCCTCTATCGATGATGGCGCCTATGCCGGTCTGGGTCGCGAGCTGGGGTGCTTCGCAGCAGATTCCGGAGCCACAGAATGCGTTACCGGCGGACGATTTACGGGACGCGACGGTACGACAGATCTTTCACCTGTCGGTGGGCGGCGCGGCGGTGCGGGTGCATCTGTCGAATGCTTTCGGGACGGAGGCGTTGCACTTTACGTCGGTCCATGTGGCGCATCCGGTTTCCGCGTCGTCGCCGGCGCTCTCGCCGGGGAGCGATCGGGCGTTGACGTTTGCGGGGAATCCGGATGTGGCGATTCCGCCGGGCGCGGAGATCATTTCCGATCCGGTTGCGATTCCTGTGGAGCCGTTGTCGGACATCGCGGTGACGTTTCATCTGGACGAGCCGCCGGCGCAAGAGACGGGACACCCGGGCTCGCGGGCGACGTCCTACTCCGTACATGGAGATGTGGTGAGTGCGGCGGATCTTACCGCCGCCAAACGTGTCGATCACTGGTTCCAAGTGTCGGGCATTGACGTGGAGGCTGAGCCGGGAGCCGCGGCCGCGGTGGCGCTGGGGGATTCAATTACGGACGGGCACGGAGCGACGACGAATGGAAACGATCGCTGGACGGATGTGCTGGCGGCACGACTACAGAGCTCGTCGGCGACGAGGGAGATCGGCGTGTTGAACCAGGGGATCGGAGGCAATCATCTGCTGACAGACGGACTGGGGCCGAATGCGCTGGCGCGGTTCGATCGGGACGTGCTGGCGCCGGCGGGCGTGCGCTGGGTGATTGTGTTTGAAGGGGTAAATGACCTCGGCGGGCTTTCACGCAACGGCGAGGTGACGCCGGCCGAGCATGCGGCGATGGTGCAGAAGGTGATTGCAGCGTACGAGCAACTGATCGCGCGGGCACATGCGCACGGACTGCGCGTGTATGGAGCAACGATCACACCGTATGTGGGGTCGGAGTACTACCATCCCGGCCCGCTGAGCGAGGCGGACCGGCAGGCGGTGAATGCGTGGATTCGCGCAGCTGGTCACTTCGACTCGACGATCGATTTCGATGCCCTGATGCGCGATCCGCAGCATCCGGATCGACTGCTGCCGGCGTACGACTGCGGAGACCATCTGCATCCTTTGCCCGCGGGATACAAGGCAATGGCTGATGCGATTCCACTGAGCTTGTTCAACCAGCAACAGGAGGTTGCAGCCGCGCTGGATACGACCCGGCCTGCGAAGGCTGCAACCGTCCAAACAATTGAGTTTGCCGACAATCCGGATTTCACGATTGCGGGTGTGACCGACTGGACAGCAGCGGGTGGGCATGGTTCCGATGTGAGCCTGCGGACGAGCGAAGCGCTGAACCGCGAGACGCTGCGGTTGAAGCCGGACGACAAAGCCAAGGGCGCGCCACCGATAGACGCCGAGCGGGAAACAAAACTGCGCGAGGCCGCAGAGGCTGCTCCCGGGAGCTTCGATGCGAATCGGCAACTGGGCGTGCTGTATCTGCGCGATGGCAGGTATCGCAAAGCAGAACCGCTGCTGGAGAAGGCATACGAGCTCAACTCTGGAGACGCGGTGAACGAGGCCGATCTTGCGCTGGTGTTGAAAGAGACGGGCGATCTGACTCAGGCCCGTGAGCACATAGACGACGCGCTTATACACGGAGACAGCGCAGATGCGCATCGCATTGCAGGGACGATCTACGAGACGAGCGGCGATCCGTTGCGCGCGGTGCGCGAATTTGGACTGGCGTTTCGCCTGGACCCGAGCGAGCAGAATGTGTTTGCGTGGGGCGAAGAGCTGCTGCAGCATCGCGCAGTGTTACAAGCGAAAGAAGTCTTTGAGCAGGGAGTGAAGCTTTATCCCAAGTCAGCGCGGCTGCTGACATCGCTCGGAGCGGCTTTGTTTGCAGGGGCGTTCTATGAGCAATCGGCGGAGCGGCTGTGCGAAGCGTCTGATCTCGAGCCTGCCAATCAGGAGCCGTATCAGTTCATGGGGAAGATTGAGGTCGTTGCGCCGCACTTTGCGTCCTGCATGGATGCGCGCCTGGCGCGCTACGTGGAGCTCTTTCCGAACGACTCGCTAGCCAACTACTTTTATGCAATGGACCTATGGAAGCAGCAAGGGCCATCGCTCGAAGGGGCGATGCTGCAGAAAGTGGAATCACTGCTGACCAAGGCTGTGTCGCTGGATGCGAAGTGCAGCGATGGGTTTCTGCAGCTGGGGAATCTGAAGTCTTCAGAGAAGGATTACCCTGCGGCGATTGATTTTTATGCGAAGTCGATCGGCGCCGATCCGCAGTCGAGTGAGGCGCACTATCGGCTCGGTATGGCGTATGACCGCATCGGCGAACGGGAGAAGGCGAAGCAGGAGTTTGCCGTGCACGACGCAATCAACCAGCAACTGGCTGCGGATACGGAGCGTCAGCGCAAGGAGATCAAGCAGTTTGTGGTAGAGGCGGAGAAGTCACCGGCCACTCCGCCCACGCAGTGACTCCTAAGACGCCTTTGGTTTGGACGTCGCGACAATGCCGTCGCCTTCGCGGATGGTCAAGATTTGATTGGCCTTCACCTGCGTGAAGCGCTCGATCTTCTGCGTGGTAGGCCATTTCACTTCGATGGCGTCGATGGTTTCGATGCTGCCCAGACCGAAGTGAAGGCGCAGATCGCTCTGCGACATGACGCTGGTTCCGCTGTGCACTTCGTCCATCTGAATGTGCTTGCCGGTGATGACGCGGACGCGCGCGCCGATGGCGGTGCGGTTGCAGATTTTGCCGATGAGCTTGAGTTTGATCCAGTTCTGCTTGTTGCCACCGATATTGTGCAGCAGCGATGGAATGTCGTTCATGTTGAGGATGAGCATGTCCATGCCGCCGTCGTTGTCGTAGTCGCCGAAAGCGGCGCCGCGGCTTGAGAAATGTGCCGTAACGCCTGGGCCCATCTCTGCTGAAACATCTTTGAAGCGGCCGTTGCCGAGGTTCTTGTAGACCAGGCGCGGGTTTTTGAAGGTCTCGCCGAAGTTGTAGTTGTCGATCTCGGGATAGACGTGGCCATTGATCTGTACGATGTCTGCCCAGCCGTCGTTGTCGTAGTCGATGAAACCGCAGCCCCAGGCGACGTAGTTACTGTTAATGCCGATGCCGGAGTTGAAAGAAAAATCGCTGAAGGTGCCGTCGCCGTTGTTGTGGTAGAGATCGCAGGTGTCGTCGGCGAAGTTGGTTTTGAAGATGTCGAGCCAGCCATCGCAATCGTAGTCGGCGACGCCGACACCCATGCCTGCTTGCTCGTGCCCGTCGTTGTTGTAGGCGCAGCCAGCGAGGACGGCAACGTCGGTGAAGGTGCCGTCGTGGTTGTTCTGGAAGAAGATGCTCGGCATGGAGTCGACGGCGACGTAGATGTCGGGCCATCCATCGTTGTCGAAGTCATAGGAGACGGCGGTGATGGAGTAGCGCGGGCCAGGTTTGAGGATGCCGGCCTTTTCGGTGACATCGGTGAAGGTACCGTCGCCGTTGTTGTGGTAGAGCAGGTTGGTATCGCCGGGAAGGCCGCGCGGGCCGCACATGGTGGGCACGCCCTTCCACTGGCAGTAGGCCATGTCGTTGAGGTCGATGGGCGCGTCGGGATCGAGCTTGACGAAGTTGCAGATGAACAGATCGAGGTAACCGTCGCGATCGTAGTCGAGAAAAGTGCAGCCGGTTCCCCAGCGGCCCTTCTCCTGATAGAGCCCGGCTTTTTTCGTAAAGTCGGAGAAGGTTCCGTTGCCGTTGTTGTGGAAGAGAATGTTGCGGCCCCAGAAGGCGCAGAAGAGATCGTCCCAGCCGTCGTTGTCGTAGTCGCCGACGCAGACGCCGGTTTGCCAGCCGCTGCGGCCGAGGCCGGATTTCTCGGTGACATCGGTGAACGTGCCGTCGCGGTTGTTCTTGTAGAGATGAGTGGTGGGCTCTTTGCCCGGCGGCCAGTGTTCGTTAATCCGGTTGCCGTTGGTGAGATAGATGTCGAGCCATCCGTCGTTGTCGTAGTCGAAGAAGGCGATGCCGCTACCCTTGGTTTCGATGATGACGCGCTTGTGTTCAACGCCGCCCCAAACGTTGGGCGTAGTGAGTCCTGCCGCTTGCGCAACGTCGATGAACTGCACGGGAGAGGCAGGATCGGTAGGAGCGGCAAGAACGAAGTGCTGACCCTTCGAACGCCACAGAGGCGTCGTGAGGACGTCGAGCAGGGTGCTGCCGAGGACGACGAGGGATGACGAGAGAAAGCGACGGCGCGGAAGGATCATGGGATCACGAGAATTATAGGGAGCATTCGATGACGATGGAAAGTTGAGTTCGCGCCTCTCGCATTCATCGGCGCGGCGCCCTGGGGAAGGAATGTGGCACGATGCCCTGGCCTTCTTTCACGGCGACGATCTGGTCGATGGGGACGTTGGCGAGTTTGTCGACCTGGCCGCTGGGCCAGGTGATGACCAGAGAGTCAATCTGTGTGTGCTTGCCGAGGCCGAAGTGAATGCGGGGATCGCTCGCGGACATGTAGCTGGTGCCGCCTTTGGCCTGATCGATGCGAACTAGGTTCTGGGCGGTGAGTTTGAGTTCGGCGCCGATGCCGTCGCGATTGGACTTGGTGCCAATGAGCAGAACCTCGAGCCAGTGGTTGCCGTTGTTGACATTGTTACGCAGGAGCACAGGGAAGTCGCCGCGCGCGACAACGGCGATGCCAACAGCGCCGTCGTTGAAGAAGTCGGCAGTGGCGAGACCGCGGCCAGCAATGGGATGGACAAAGTCCGGGCCGAGAGCGTCGGAGATCTTTTCGAAGTGGCCAGCGCCCAGGTTGTGGAACATCAGCAGGGGTTCTTTGTAGGTGACCTCGCTGTGGTAGAGGGTCACGTTGTCGACCATAGCGCCATTGGCTTGCACGATGTCGGGCCAGGCGTCGTTATCGTAGTCGATGAACTTGGCGGCGACGCCGCTTAGAGTCATCGCCTTGTTGCCGATGCCGGAGTTGTAGGTGATGTCAGTGAAGGTGCCGTCGCCGTTGTTGTGGTAGAGGCGATTGAGTTCGAAGTCGAGGTGGGTGATGTAAAAGTCGAGCAGGCCGTCGCCATCGACGTCGGAGGCATCGATACCCATGCCCGCTTCGTAGCGGCCATCTTCGCTCGCGGCGAGGCCGGAGATCAACGAGACGTCGCTGAAAGTGCCGTCGCGGTTGTTCTGGAAGAGAAAGTTGGGCCAGGTGTCGTTGGCGATGGCGATGTCTGTCCAGCCATCGCGATTGAAGTCGGCGAGGACGACGCCCATGCCTTTCGATTCGGGTGCGCCGACCCCTGACTTGTCGCTGACGTCGGTAAATGTGCCGTCGTGGTTATTGCGATAGAGCTTGGTCTTCTGCCCGCGGTAGTTGTTGGGATTGCAATAAGAGCGATAGCCCGGCGTCTTCTCCCCGCACCAGAGATTGTTTTGCGGCGACCAGTCGAGGTAGTTGGTGACGAGGAGATCGAGCCAGCCGTCCTTATCGAAATCGAACCAGCCGGCGCTGGTGGACCACATGCCTTCGTCGGCGACGCCGGCCTTGGCCGTGACATCGGTGAAGGTGCCGTCACCGTTGTTGTGATAGAGAATAGCGCGACCGTAGCCAGTCACGAAGAGGTCGGGATAGCCGTCGTTGTCGTAATCGCCAACGGCCACCCCTTGTCCGTAGTGTCCTTCTCCGCCAACTTGGGCTTTGTCGGTGACGTCGGTGAATGTGCCATCTCCGTTGTTGTGGTATAGAGCGGAACGCAAGGGATGAATAGGCTTGTAGGCGTCTGTGGCGCCAGCCTGCACGAAGTAAAGATCCATCAAGCCATCCTGGTCGTAGTCGAGGAAGGCGACGCCGGTACCCATGGTTTCGAGGTAGTACTTTTCGTCGCTTTCGGTGGAGTCCTGGACGAAGGTTATGCCGGCGGACTTGCGGATGTCAGTAAACCAGGGCGCAGATGGAGCGGGACCGGACGGAGCGGGATTTTGAGCTGCAATGGCCGCAGGCTTGGATTGAGGGCCCGGTGTCGCGTGCTGGCCGGCAGCACCGATCACCAGCGCGCAGGCAAGCGCGGCGCCGCAACTGCAGACAGCAAATATCCAGTCTCGACGGCTCGTTGCTCTCATAGGGTGCGGTCGGCGAGCGAGAGCGCCAGCTGGAGGAATTGCGCCTTGCCTTCCTGCGTGAGGGGTTGCGGAGTGGATGACGAAGAGGACGCCTGATTCAGCACCTGTTCGATGCGGTCGATGTCCAGACTGCTGCGCGCCGAGCTGTTCTTGAAACGGGAGAGAACGTCGCGCGCCTTATCCACCTGGCCGGTCTGGAAGTAGTAAACGCCGAGTGTCGAATAGCCTCCTGGCCATTCGGGAAGAAGATCGACGGCACGCTCCAGTTCGTCAGCGGCTTTGGTGGAGTCGCCCTGCATGGCGGAGGTGAGCCCAAGGCCCCAATCGAGCTTGCCGGAGTCAGGAATGCGGGCGTGGCCTTGCTGGAGGACGTGTTTGGCTTCGTCGAGATTGCCCTGACGGAGATCGAGCAAGGCCATAGAGAGATAGCCTTGGTCGTTGTCGGGGCTGCGCGCGATAGATTGCTGAAAGATCGCGTGCGCCGCGTCGTAGCTGCCGGCGTGCGCGTCGAGGTCGCCGAGCAAGGCCTGGTAGGCATTGTCTTTCTTGCCCTCGTCCGAGATCTTCGCGGCAACTTCGAGGGCCTGGTCGTAGGAGTGTTTGTGGAAGTACGCGTTGGCGAGATCGAATTTCACGTCGTCAGAGTCGGGATTCAGCGCGAGCGCCTGCTGGAAGTGAGTGACAGCGTCGTCGTAGAGACGATAGCGCGCAAGAAGAACGCCTGTGCCGGCGAGAGAGCGATAGTCGCTCGAGCTGAGTCGGTCGAGCTGGGTGATGGCATAGCGGGCATTCTCGATGTCGCCCAACTTGAGATAGGCCTCGGCGAGGAGATAGAGATTCTGGGGCTGATCAGGATGCCTCTTGACCTCTGCGATGAGCTCGTTGACGTCGAGCTGCTGACGCGCGACGGGGTTCATGCTGGCACGGCTATCGAGGTACTGGAAGAGATGCTCGTAGGGCAATGGGCCGGTGGGAGCGTTCTTGGAGAGTGTCTGGAAGGAGTGAAGATCGCGTTCCGCGGCGGCGTTTTCATGCAGGGCACGCTCGACCGTAGCCAGCTTGTAGTAGCCGGTGGCGGGATCGTTGCTTACGCGCACGTAGTGCCGGAGGAGCTCTTCTGCCTCAGGGAATTTCTTTGCGGCGATGCGCATGTTGGCGATCTCGAGGAGAGCCTCGGGATGGTCGGGGTTTACGGCGAGGACTTTCTGGAAGTAGCCTTCCGCGGCAGAAGACTGGCCCTGGCGTTCGGCGATGAAGCCAAGATTGAAGAGGCAGGAGGCATTACGGGGATCGAGCGCGAGGCCCTTCTCGAAGTAGGGCTTGGCTTCATCGAATCGGCCAAGGTTGCGATAAGAGAGGCCGAGGAAGGAATAAGAGCGAGCGGAGTGCTCGAGGTCGACGAGCTTGTTGAACTGTTCGATCGCCCTATCGACCTTGCCGGCCATGAAGTAGCTCTCGCCGAGCGCGGCTACCAAGTCGGCGCGCTGCGGAGCGATCTGCACGCCGGATTCGAGAAGCGGGATGGCGTCTTCGTAGTAGTTCTGCGACATGCTGATGCGCGCCATCAGAAAAATGACATCAGCATTACTGGGCGCTGATTTGTGGGCGCGGATCAGCAGATCGAGAGCATCGAGGGGGCGCGACTCGTCGGTGTAGGTCTGAGCGAGCATATACATTGCGTCGACAGAGTCGGGCTGCAAGGTAAGGGCGCGGCTGAGAGCCAGCTCGGCTTTTGGAAACTGGTTGTCGCGCAAGAGCGCGAGCCCCAGGTTGTAGACGATCTCGAAGGTGTTGGGCTGGAGAGCGTCGGCTTTGGCTAGCTCATCCTGCGCCGGCTTGTATTCGCGTGCTGAGGCAAGCAGAACACCGAGAGAAAAATGTATCTGGACTTCGTTGCTTTGTGCGGAGAGCTTGGTGGCAAGGCGAAGAGCGTCGGCCGGACGCTTAACGGCAAAGTAGGCACGAATGAGATTGAATTGCGTTGCGGATTTCTGCGGATGGACGCGTTCAAAGTGCGGTATGGCTTCGGCAGGAGCGCCCTTGGTCATCAACAGAACGCCGAGGTTGTAGTTGCCTTGGGCGTCGGCTGGAGCAAGGCGCAGGACGGTGCGAAATTCTTTCTCCGCTTCGCCGATCTGATTTACCGTCAGATACAAATCGCCCAGGTTGTTGTGGGTCTTGACCGAGTTGGGGGCGAGCGCGAGCGCCCTATTGAAGGCCGCGAGCGCCGCGGGATAGTCTTTGAGGCTGCTGTCGATGATCCCGAGCAGGTTGTAGCCTTCAATGCTCTTGGGATGGCGCTCGAGCGCTTGCTGCACAGAGGATCGCGCCTGGTAAAACTCGTGCTGCGCGACGAGCTGTTGCGCTTCGCGAAAGTCCGTGGCTTCCCTTGAGGGACCCTGGGCACAAAGATGGGCGCAAAGAGAACTGGCGCAGATCAGGAACAGGGCGAGGATGTGGGTGCGAATGCGATCGTGCGAGTTGTTTGCGGGAATGATCATCGAACGAACTTGCCAGTACACTGCTTTCTTCGACATGCAATCGGCATAGAGGAAACGCTCATCGTAGCATTTCCAAAGCCTGTTTGGCCGCCGCGTTGTCCGGTTGGGCGCTGAGCAGAGCGTTGAGGACCTTGCGTGCCTGGTCGGTATTGTTCTCGATCGCGTAGAGACGAGCGAGGTTCAGATACGACTGATCAAATGAAGGGGCGACGCGAATTCCCTCTTTGAACTGAGTCTCGGCTTTGGCGAATTCCCGCTGCCGGACGTACAAGACACCAAGATTATTCAACGCTTCAGGATAGTTGGGGCGCAACTCAAGCGCGGTTTGCAGGTGTTGCAAAGCCTGCGGCGCCTGCCCCTGCTGCGCGTAGAGCATGCCGACGCTGTAGTTGACTTCAGGATCGCGCGGATCGAGCTGCAGAGCGCGGTTGAGGCAGTCGGCGGCTTTGTCGAAAGCATGCTGGGCGCGATAGAGGTTGCCGAGATTGACGAGCGCAATGGTGTAGTTGGGCCGGAGCTGGAGCGAACGCCGGAAGTTGCTGATTGCGTCGTCGGACTGTCCCGACTGACCGGCAAGCATCCCGAGATTGTTCCAGGCTTCGGGATAATCGGGACGCAGCTTCACCGTCTGTTCGAGAGCCTGGCGCGCCTGGTCGTACTCCTTGCGGCGCAGGCTTAGAGTGCCGAGGTTGTACCAGGCATCGGCATCGTCGGGCCGCGCAGCGATCACTTGGCGAAAGGTCTCGGCGGCCTGGCTTAGATATCCATTTTGGTAGAAGGCCACGCCGAAGGTGAAGATGTTGCGCTGGAAGCCTTCGCCAAGGATCTTCCCCTGGAACGGTAGCCCTTTGGTCAGACGATCGGCTGCGGTTCGCGGCATGTCGTGGACGTCGCGCGTGAGCTGCCGCGGATCGAACACGCCTTGGTAGACCTTGACGATGGCGCCATCGGAGTCGAGGAGGAAAGAGACGGGAAGAGGCAGGTTTCTACGGCGATCGAAGAGATGGCGGTAGGTGAGGTTGTAAACGCCAGAGATAGTTTCGTCAGCAAAGAGCACGGGGAGCGCGAATTTCTCTTGCGCTGTGAGGGATTGGGCGGCGACCGGATCTTTGTCAACGTTTACAGCGAGAAGGGCAATACCAGATGGGCGGATCGAAGCGTTGCGTTGCTGCATCCGGTCCAGGAGAGCGAGGCTGTCGGGCGAGTCGGAAGACCAGAAGGTGAGAAGGAGTGGAGAGCCCTGGAAGTCTTTGAGAGAGCGCTTGGTGCCGGACAGATCGGGCAAAGTAAACGCGAGAGCGGGCACTGGCTCGACCAGCCATGTCTCCACTTGATGGGGGAGATCTTCTCCAGAGGGCGAAGCAGGCGGAATCGGCACGGGAAGTGCGGCGGGCCGAAAGGGCATAGCGGAGAAGTTCTTCTCTCCTTCGCCAATCTCGATGCGCTGATCGGCGGGAAGCGAAGTAAATCTCTGCACGAGGCCATTCGGCCACCGAACTGTCGCAGTGACGGAAGTGGCGTCGCCGATGCCGAAGAAGAGCTCTTTCGAGTGCTGCGCGAGGAAGCCCGTTCCTGCCTGCAAATACTTGGTCTGCTTCGTCGATCCTGCTTCTACGGTGACGGAAGCACCGATTGCGTCGCGATTGCTGTTGACTCCGCGAAGGCGAAACGAGATGGAGCGGCCGATGCCGGTGAGGCTGTTCCGCAGCACGCGCACCTGCGGCGCGTTGCGATTTTTCAAGATGATTTCGAGGCGGCCGTCGTGATCGATGTCCGTGAGAGCGAACGACCGGCTGTCTTCGATGAAGTCCAGGCCGGACGGGCCGGAGAGCTCGGAGAACGTTCCGTCGCGATTGTTGGCGAAGAGCACATTGCGGGCGTAGCCATGCCAGGTGTGATCGGAGCGAACCAACTCGTTGATGGCATTCCAGCCGCGCTCATAGGCCTGCGCCGGTGTCGCGTCCTCTGGGGATTTTGCGACGACCTGACGCCAGAAGAAGCCGGCCAGATCTTCCCGATCGACGGAAGAGAGGTATCCGTTCGCAACGTAGAGATCGGAGTAGCCGTCGTGGTCGAAGTCGAAGAAGTCGGAGCACCAGGACCAACGGCCCATCTCGACTGCAGCCTGGTGGGCGATGTTCTCGAAAGTGCCGTCTCCGCGGTTGCGGTAGAGCGCGTTGCCGCGGGCATGGCGCTGATAGAGGCCACGAATGTGTTCCGGGGCCTGAGCATGGAATTGCCGCTGGCTAGAGACGCGCTGGCCGGCAGCCTCCCACATGCTCGGGACGTAGACATCCTGCAGGCCGTCGTTGTCGAAGTCGCACCAACAGCAGCTCATGCCGGCGCCGACTCCTTCGACATGGGCTCCGGTTGAGACATGAGTGAAGTGCCCGTTGCCATCGTTGCGATAGAGTTGCGAGCTTCCGAAGTCGTTGACGACAAAGAGATCGGGTTTGCCGTTCCCGTTGGAGTCTCCCCACGCACAGGCAAAACTATAGCGATTGTTCTCGACATTCATCCCGCTAGGTGCGGTGGTTTCGACGAAGGCGAGATTGCCTTCGTTGTGGAAGAGACAGTTGGGCGGTCCGTTGCGCGCATCGTAGTAAGGGATCGGGTAGTGATACTGATCGAGCCCCAGATAGTACATGTACGTGCAGAGATAGAGGTCGAGCCGACCGTCGCCGTCGTAGTCGGCAGCGGCGGCGTGGGTGAAGGTGCCCTGCGGCTGTTGTGCGAAGCGAAAGGCATCGCGCTTGAGGGCGAAAGTGCCGTCGCCCCGGTTTTGGTAAAGTAGCGGGCCGGTCCCGCAGAGGACGAGGAGGTCCTGCAGGCCGCTGTTCCGAAAGTCGGCAAAGAGAGCACAGGCAGTGTTGTCAAGAATGCCGACGCCAGCCTTTTCGGTGACGTCCTCGAAGGTGCCGTCGCCGCGATTGCGATAGAGGCGGTTGGGTATGCCGGCGGGTTGACAGATGTAGAGATCGTCGAAGCCGTCGTTGTCGTAGTCGCCCGCGGCCACTCCGTTGTTGCAGTAGACGTCGACGCCGATAGCGCCGTCAAGAACTGTGCGCCAATAGTCGGAACCGTGGAGGAGTTGGTTCATGTAGGATTCGTTGGCACCGAATGCGTGTGCGGTGATGTCCACGAATGCGGGGCCACGGAGGGAACCTGCGGTTTCGCCGCTCGCGGCTTCCCAGCGTTGGACTTTCCACGTCTGCCCCGATTCCTGAACCCACTCCATACGCCAGGAGCCGACGCGTTCTTCCGTCCATGCTTCGTCGCGTTCGAGGACCAGGTCGTAGCGGACCTCGATGCGAACCGAGAGGGGAATGCTGCGGATTTCATCGATCTGGTAGACCTCGAACTCCGCGGTGCGGATGCGATCAACGGATCCGAGCACTGCACGCACGCTGTCGACGAACGCGTCGCACCCGAGCGTGAGATCGGAGTCGAAGCTTCTGCGCTCGACGTCGACGCCGAAAGAAGAGCGGACCTTGGTGCGTTTTGCGGGGCTGAGGGAACCTGCCTGTAGTGAGGGGCTCAGGAACCCGGCAACGTCGCGCGCATTCTGCGGGGACTCTTTGAGATCGCGACTCCAGCGACGCAGGAGGTCTTCGATCTCGACGGCATATTTCTCGGTGACGTATTCATCCGAGCCGGGTGGGATCCGACGAAAGATGTCGGCGAGGGGAGATTCGAGCGGGTAGTGCGGCTCAAGGCGAACGTCGGA
>CAZPEZ010000049.1:0-35654 GCA_964585715.1 uncultured Occallatibacter sp. | reverse complement strand
GATCGGCCGTCTCAAGCCCGGCATCTCGGTCCAACAAGGCAACGTCGACCTCAACGCAGTGCAAGCCCAACTGGGTAGACAATTCGCCAAACCCGACAACGAGCTCAGCGTCGAGACAATGCCCCTCAAAGAAGTAATCGTTGGTCGTGTGCGCGACTCCCTGTGGCTGCTTTATGGCTCGGTCTCCCTACTGCTTCTCATCGCCTGCTCCAACATCGCCGCTCTGCTCCTCGCCCGCACCGCCGAGCGCGAGCACGAAGTCTCCATATGTTTCTCGCTCGGAGCATCGCGCAGGGCAATCATCGTCCAACTCCTCACCGAGGTCTTTGCTCTCGCCCTCATCGGCTCCATCGCGGGCTTGCTGGTCGCCGCTGCCGCCGATCATTGGTTCCATCTCCTCGCCAAGACACTCCCGCGCGCCGAAGAAATTGCCCTCAACTGGCGCGTCGCGCTGTACTCCCTCTCCGCGGCCCTCGCGACCACTCTGATCTGCGGCCTCTTTCCGGCCCTGCGTGGAACCCGCCACAACCTCGTCCAGGCCATTGCATCCGGAAGCCGCACCCAGGTCTCCGCACGCAACCCCGTGCAATGGGTTCTCGTCTCCGTCCAAGTCACGCTGGCGGTCACTTTGCTTATCGGGGCAGGCCTGCTCTTGCGAAGCCTGCAGCAGATCGCCCGCGTCTATCCAGGCTTTGACCCCACCCACGTGCTGACATTTCAGATCAGCGGCTCCTGGGGCGAAACCGCGGACATGAAAACCCTCATCCAGCACGTCAATCGCAATCTCGATGACCTGCGCACTCTGCCCGGCGTGGTCGACGCGGCCACCGCCGACTCCTTACCCGGCGTCGCTTTTCTCTACCAGCTCGAATTCAAAGTCGACGGCAAGCTCGAGCCCGGCCATCCCATCCTGGCCAACAGCCGCTTCGTCTCCGTCGGCTATTTCAATACTGCGCGGATTCCCGTGCTGGCCGGCGAAGCCTGCAAACCGGATTCAACCACCAGCGAGACGCTTGTCAACCGCGCGTTCGTCAGCAAATACATGAATGACGTATCGCCGATTGGGCACGTTCTCTCCGAGGCCTCGTACAACGACTTCGGGGTCAAAGGCATCGTGCGCGGCATCGTGGGGGATGCCCGCGAGCAAGGCCTCAACGAGCAGCCCATCCCCACCGTATACTCCTGCTTCAGCGCGCCCAATCCGTTTCCCAATTACCTGGTCCGCACCCAGGGCGATCCCATGGTCATGACCGAGACTATCCGCCGCCGCATCCACGAGATCGACCCCAGTCGCTCCGTCTATGCCTTCGCTCCGCTGCAGGAACACCTCGATGACGCCTCCATCGAGAATCGACTGCGCACCACCCTGCTCACGCTCTTTGCCGCAACAGCCGTGGCTCTGGTTTGTATTGGCCTCTACGGTACGCTAAGCTATCTCGCCCGCTTACGACGGCGCGAAGTCGGCGTCCGTCTCGCTCTTGGCGCTCTCCGTAGCCAGATCGTGGGGCGCTTTCTCGCGCAGGGTCTGCGCATCGCTGTCCTCGGCTGCATCGCGGGCCTCGCCCTCGGGCTCGCACTGAGCCGCTTCCTCAAAGGCATGCTCTACGGCATCACCGCGCTCGACCCCATCACCTACGCCAGCGTGGTCGGCCTCATCCTATTCGTCGCCGCAGCCGCATCGCTCATCCCGGCCCTGCGCGCCGCCCGCACCGACCCCATCAAAGTCCTTCGCGACGAGTGATGCGCCAGTTAGTGGTTCGTAGTTCAGAGTTCGTAATGCTTCTCAGTTAGCCGCGGTTCTCAGTTTGCAATCTGGCTCTTCGTTGTAGTTCTCAGTCCTTCGCACAAACAAAAGGACCCACTCCACCTGGGTCCCCGATCGAAGGAACTAACTCTTGCGTTTGCTTTGTTGTTCCCCAATTCCGAATCACTACTGCTCGATTCCTTGATTGATCCCTCCCTGTCGTCCTCTTCCCTCCATCTCCCAACGCCGTGTCATCCTGAGCTTCGGCACGCTTGGGGCCACGCAAACGATGCAATCGTTTGTGGGTTAAGGCGAGCGAAGGATCCGCTGTTTCTGTTGCTCTGGTTTTTGCTTTTGCTCTTGCTGCGAACTGCAAACTAAGAACTGCTCATTCCAGGGACGACAACCCCGGCAATGAACTACACGGGCAGCGGGTTCCGCTCCGGAAAGTTCCTCTGGTGCCAGTAGGGATACGCCGGAATCACCGCGCTCGCCTTGTTCAGCCTCGCCACCTGCTCGGCCGTCAGCTTCCAGCCCTCCGCGCCCAGGTTCTGCTTCAACTGTTCCTCGTTGCGCGCGCCCAGAATGATCGACGACACCGTAGGCCGCTGCAGGAGCCAGTTCAGCGCAATCTGCGGCACCGTCTTCCCCGTCTCCTTACCCACTTCATCTAGCGCGTCGACCACGTTGTAGAGATACTCGTCCGCCATCACCGGTCCGCCTTCGGCCGCCTTGTGCAGCCGGCTCACTTCTGGAAGTGGCTGTCCGCGCCGAATCTTCCCTGTCAGCCGCCCCCACCCCAGCGGGCTCCACACGAGCGCGCCGACCTTCTCTTCAATCCCCAGCGGCATCAGTTCCCACTCGTAATCGCGGCCGATCAGCGAGTAGTACACCTGGTGCGCCACAAAGCGCGTCCACCTATAGCGGTCCGCGACCGCCAGCGACTTCATCAAATGCCAGCCCGAAAAATTCGACGCCGCAATATACCGCACCTTGCCCTCGCGCACAAAGGTGTTCAGGGTGTCCTGTACTTCCTCAATCGGCGTCAACGCGTCGAACGCATGCATGTGGTAGATGTCCACATGATCTGTCCCCAGCCGTTTCAGACTTGCTTCGAGCGCCTCGCGCAGGTGATACCGCGACGTCCCACGATCGTTCGGCCCCTCTCCCATCGGGAAGTACGCCTTCGTCGAGATCAGCACCTTCGCGCGCTTCGCGCCTAACGCCTTGCCTAGAATTTCCTCCGACGCCCCATTCGAGTACCCGTCCGCCGTATCGAACAGGTTCACGCCCGCATCGATGCACGCATCGACGAGCCGCGTCGCTTCGGCAACATCCGAATTGCCCCACGCTTCGAAAAACTCATTGCCGCCGCCAAACGTCGCAGCGCCAAAACTCAGCACAGAAACCTTGAGGCCCGAGCCTCCCAGCAGTCTGTATTCCATGTTCCATGGATGCCACGAAACGCGGCTCGATGCAAGTCTTCGGCTCTTGCAGCGCATTCCAAACAAGCGCGGGATCAAGCTTCCCCATCCGTAGCATCGCCCTTCAGTTGGAGGCTCAGCTACGTCCGGCTTCTCGGGGAGAAGAAATGCGTTGCTTCGGAACACTGGGCTGAATCGAGCCGAAACTCAACAGCCCGCTCTCTGGCCTTATCGTCCCGTCACGTCGAACGTACCCTTTCCGCGAAGCAATTTCCGATTGATATCCGGCCAGAACTCCCGCGCCATAAACGACACCGCATCGATCCCGACGTCCAGCCCCCATTCCTTGCCCACGTTCGCCATGCTTCGCTCGCGCGACGGATAGTACAAGGTCGATATGCCCGACGACGCTCCGGCTCCCACCACTTCGCTGATGTTGAAGCTCTCATTGCCCGCATCGGTCCGTGTAATCACGGCGCGGCTTAACGCATACCCTGTGCGTTTCACGAACCCGCCCCGTCCCAGCGTATAGAAGCGCGTATCCTCGCGCGTTACGACCGGCATGATGAACTCGACCATGTAGTTCTCGCTCGTCTGGTCCACTGCCGAATGCCAGAAATAGCGCCCATACCCCGCAGCGCCCTGGTGAAACTCGGGATCGGCATTCGTCGCCATCGAGTAGGCTGCAATGATGCCGGGCAGCAGAATCGACGAGTAGTCGAACGAATCCTGCGTCGCATCCATGAATTTGTCTTTGATCGATTGCCGCGGCAACTTCTCATCCGTGCTCACCGCACGAAAATTCGGAATGATGCCCAGAATGCGCTTCGTCTGCGGCAGTCTCGCCTGGTCGCTCAGCGACGAAGTCGTGCCCGACGGACTCGTACTTGCCGAACTAGCAGTCTTTGCCGGTTGCGGCGCATCGGGCGGCGTTGCCTGCATGCTGCTCGACGAAGAGCACTCCTGAGCGAGCCCAGCCGGAGCCGCCGTCATCAAAAAAATAAGAATGGCGCTAATCGAAGCGAACGTACAAAAGGACCAGGGGAAGCGGCGCAGACCTTGCTGGAGAAAGGCCTCCCTGGGGGAACAGGAATGCGGTCTCATGCTCCATTAGACAAAAATCTAGGCCGGACGATTCGCGCAATCGGCCCAGAATGAACGAATCTTCACTGTTTTGCCGAGATTTGCGCCCCGCCATTCCCCACCGTCGGCCTGGGCTCCGGCTTCAGGTTCAATCCAAACTCCAGCGGGTCGCCCAGCGTTGCACGATAGTAGTCTTCTGTCGGCGACGCGTTATAGACCTTCCAATTCGGTCCCGTGTGCGCATACTTGCCCCACCGCGGATTGCTCTTGTCCGGCGGTCCAAACTCCGTAAACGTAAACGTGTGCCACGGCCACACCCGCACATACTGCACAAATACCTGCGGCATCCCGTCCTTTTCGCCAGTCACCACGCCATAGATCCGCGCCAGCGCCAGCGGTGGAAACAAAGTCGGATCGATCTTCACATCGGCAATAAAATCGCCACCGCCGCTCTGGGCAACCACCATGATCCGGCAATCCGTCGATCCGTCGAAGAACTTGTGCTCCACCAGCAGCTTCACATCCCCGCTCGCGTCCGCCGCCGAAATCCCCCGCACAACGCCAAACCACCCGACGTATTTGTTCGTCTTTCCATGAATGCTGTAAGGGTCGGCCGCCGACCCATTCACCGCTTCCCCGGCACTCAGGTTCTTGAAATAGATCTTCTCGCGGCCGTTGGGCACATACTGGCACGTTCCGCTCGCGTCCGACAGATTCAGCGGCTGGATGTCGATCGGGGTCTGTGCCGTCGCGGCTGAAGTCAGGGCGCCGGCAACAAGCAACGCACGGAACCACATAGATAGGCCTTCTTTGGGGACGGACTTCGAGACTGCTCGAGATTCTACGTTTACTCCAGAAAGTCTGTACAGAAAGCTCGTTTAGGCCCCACCCCTTAGGTAATGCCCCAGACGGGTCATCCCCGGAACGCCGCTTTCCCCTTTCTTTCCATCGACCTGCAGTCCGGGTCCCTGCGCGCCTTCCCAACCGTTATCCTGAGCACCCGCGAGCCTGGGGCCCCGTCGACGACGTGAGTCGGTGGTGGGGTCAGCGGGCGAAAGGAATTTGCTTTTCGGCCTTCTAACCCACGCGCTCAAGCGCTATTGGAAGGCCTTGGCCTCCCGTTAAAATGTAGCTACAATCAAATCGTGTTTGTTGGGGACGAAAGCAAGCGAAAGTCCAACCTGAAGAAACATGGGCTCGACTTCAGAGATGCGCACCTCGTGTACGACAACCCGGACAAATGCACCTATGCGAGCCGCCGTCCCGGCGAACCACGATGGATGGATCCTGCTCTGGCCGTCATTCACGAAAGCTTCTGGCCCTGATCTACACCGGCCGAGGAAACGATGTGCGTATCATCTCGTTCCGGCCTGCCAGCAGAGAGGAGAGGAAATGGTATGAAGAAGATGCAGAGTGAAACCGACTGGAACCGCGTGAAGACGTTCCAGGAGAACGACAGAATCCCCTACTCTCCTGCAGATGGCCCGTACGATCCCAACGACGCCGCAGCCACGCGCGCATGGTTAGAGCAAGCTGATCTGGTGCGCAAAGGCGAAGTCGTACGCCGGGGCAAACGCGGCCCGCAAAAAGCTCCCACCAAGAAGCTGGTCTCCCTGCGTCTCTCGCCCGAAGTCATCGACCACTTCAAAGCCGGTGGCCCCGGCTGGCAAACCCGCATCGACGGCGCACTGCTGA
This sequence comes from uncultured Occallatibacter sp., assembly GCA_964585715.1. GTDB lineage: Bacteria > Acidobacteriota > Terriglobia > Terriglobales > Acidobacteriaceae > Telmatobacter. The sequence goes on along the minus strand of CAZPEZ010000049.1, from coordinate 29,708 downwards.
AGTCAATCAAGAAGCGAGCGTAAACGCGCGGCCTTTTCCGTGTCATCTTGATTAGCGAAATCAAACGCTCTCAGTACTGAGGCTGAGGGTGGATGCCGAATAGCTTGAGCGTGCCCGCAACGAAGGCATCACTATCGTTCCATTGATTCTTAGCCAGATGCCAGAGCATATGGCCGGCACAATCCCACTTCCGATGAGCCTTTTTGGGGTCGCAGTGCTTCGTGAACCTCCCAAAGACGAACCGCGCAACTTGGTCGAACGTTATCTGCAATGGGGGCTTTTCGAGATCGGGATAATTCTCCAAATCTCGCACGCTCCCAATCGCCACCATTTCAATCCGCAAACTCTCGTCTGCCGGCTCCCAACAATAATTCTCATAGAGGGCTGTCGAAGCTGTTTCGACTAGATCATCACTACGGAGCATCCCCCGAATAACATACTGCATGTTTTGTCCTTCTCGGTTTGTCCAAGGGCCATTGAGCTTGCACTTTCCCTTGGTTACCTCAACGATGACGAAGTGCTGCTTTCCCAGACGTGCAAAAATCCCCTCGTCCTGAACTCCAGTTCGCGTCTATATGGAAATCGCACGCCAAAGAAATCCGCTTCAGTCCTTTACCCATTGTCTCGATGAAGAATGAAATTCTCCACCGTCATGAATCCGTTCAGTCTGAGATACCAATGTGTAAGCTCTTCGGGATCCATATACGTGTGCAGCTGTCGATGACACTTCTCGCACGTTTCGTCAGATTCCATGCCGAGATGAGTACTCCTCTCTCCCAGAAGCGGATGTGCCCATGAACTCAATTGCGCCATTTAAACTAGATAAGCCATGACCACCCTCAAGGCGGTCCGTAGCACGCGCAACCTGCTCCCCCCCCGGCCCTCTGGAACCGCATCGAGGCCAACGGGCGCGGCGTCGGCGAAGAAAGCGACATCGTCGCGAAAGAGTCCTTTCCCGCCCGGCCGTTTGCGTAGAATTTCGACTCTTTGGCGCATCATGGAAGGTATGGGCAAGAGACTGCACTCGGGCGCGATCTGTCAGGTATCTCCCCGACGTTCCGAACGGGCACCCTACCCCCGGGGTCCAATTCACCGTTTCTTCGCCTTTGAACAAGGCTTGCCCGGGACCAACATCAAATCTGGACGCGCAGAACACTCGACAAACCGCACATTTAAAATAGACAGGTCATGACCACCCTCAAATCCGTGCGGGGCACGCGCGACCTGCTCCCGCCCGAAACGGCCCTCTGGAATCGCATCGAGGCCACCGCCCGCAGCGTCTTCGGCGGCTACAACTTCGGCGAAATCCGGACACCCATCTTTGAAGACACCGGCCTCTTCGCCCGCGGCGTCGGCGAAGAAACCGACATCGTCTCCAAAGAGATGTACACCTGGTCAGACGGCGAGCGGTTCGACGAGAAGAAAATGATTGCCGAATGGCTTGATAGATATCGTCCAGATGATCCAGCGCAGGTTCAAGCTGGCCGCGTAAAAGTTGAGAACTTCTCACCGATTATTTCGAAACTGAATCAGCTCGGAGTGCAACTTCAGGTTTCTTGGGGAGCTTCTGTCCCGGGGTACCCACTACCAACGAGCGTTCCCGAACTCGTCGGCTTTCGTCCAGCCGTTTCGGCTGAGGCCATTTCGGTACTTATGAAGGCAAGGGAACTCGCGAAGAGTGATCCCGCGAGCGATCTGAGGCAGCATGCAGTCCGCCTAAGGCTGGTCGTTCCCTCCTCCGCAGCCCTGAATTCATGGATCGAGCGAGGCGAGGTCCACATTGAGCAATTCGAGGGTCAGTTCTTCGCGTCCTCCCAGTCCCTCACCCTCCGTCCCGAAAACACCGCCGGCGTCGTCCGTGCCTACATCGAGCACAAGCTCGGCGAGACCGGCCAGCTGCAAAAGCTCTATTACATCGGCCCCCAATTCCGGCGCGAGCGTCCCCAGAAAGGCCGCTACCGCCAGTTTTCCCAGATCGGCGCCGAAGTCATCGGTCCGCCCTCCGCCGGCAGCGAATCCCCCCTCCGCGACGCCGAAGTCCTCGAAATGCTCGCCACACTCCTCGACGAACTCGGCATCACCGGCTGGACCCTCGAAATCAACTCCGTCGGGTCTTCGGCCGACCGCGCGCGCTACAACGAAGTCCTCCGCCAGGCCCTCATCCCGGTCGCGCCGCGCATGTGTGCCGACTGCCAGCGTCGCGCTGTCACCAATCCCCTCCGTGTCCTCGACTGCAAGGTCCCCGAAGACCAGCCCATCATCGATAGCCTGCCCAAAATCGTCGACTCCCTCGACGAAGCATCCAAGGTCCACTTCGCCGCCGTTCTTGCCGCGCTTGACGCAGCGGGCGTACCCTACACGCGCAATCACCGCCTTGTCCGTGGCCTCGACTACTACACCCGCACCACCTTCGAGTTCACCCACGGCGGCCTCGGCGCCCAGAACGCTCTCCTCGGTGGCGGCCGTTACGACGGCCTCTCCGAAGCCATCGGCGGACCGAGAGCTCCCGGCATCGGCTTCGCCATGGGCGAAGATCGCCTTGTGCTCACCATTCAGGCCCAGGAAAAGCTGGCCCCACCGCAGGTGGCGCAGGTGGTCGATGCATTCATCGCACCACTCGGCGATGCCAAAAATGAGGAAGCCCTCACCCGCATCAATGCCGCTGCCCTCACCCTAGCCCGCGAACTCCGGCGCGCTGGCCTCAGCGTCGAACTCGGTGACGGCTCCTTCCGCCTCAAGAAGTCCTTCGAAGCCGCCGATAAGGTCGCCCGCCGCATCGTGATCGTGGGCGAAGACGAGCTCGCATCCGGTATCCTGACTGTGAAGACTTTCTCCACCGGCGTACAAACAAAAATTCCACGCGCTGAGCTCGCGCATCTCCTCGCCGAACCCGTGTAGGAATCAAAGGAACCACGCAGTGCTCGACTTTCTCGGTACCCTCGAACGCACCCACATGTGCGGCACTCTTCGCGCCGCTCACGCAGGCCAGCCCGTCGTCCTCATGGGCTGGGTCAATCGCCGCCGCGACCACGGCAACCTCATCTTCCTCGACGTCCGCGACCGCTCCGGCATCGCTCAGGTTGTCCTCGACAAAGAGCTGACCCCCGAAGGCCACCTCAAAGGCGAGCAGGTCCGCCCCGAGTACGTCGTTGCAGCCGTGGGCCAAGTCCGCTTGCGCGATGCAGACGCCATCAACCCCAAAATGCCCACCGGCGAAATCGAGATTGAAGCCACCGAGCTCCGCGTCCTTAACGACACGCGCCTCGCTCCCTTCTCGCCCTCCGAAGAAGCCATTCAAAATGAGGAAGTCCGCCTCAAATATCGCTACATCGATCTCCGCCGCCAGGAGATGCAGCGCAACTTCTGGCTCCGCCACGAGATCACCCACGCCATTCGCGAAAGCCTCTCCGGCCAGGGCTTCCTCGAAATCGAAACACCCGTCCTCAACAAATCCACACCCGAAGGAGCCAGAGATTTCTTAGTCCCCAGTCGTGTCCATCCCGGCGAGTTCTACGCACTACCCCAGTCGCCGCAGATCTTCAAACAGATCCTCATGATCTCCGGCTTCGATCGCTACTTCCAGGTCGCCCGCTGCTTCCGCGACGAAGATCAGCGCGCCGATCGCCAACTCGAGTTCACACAAGTCGATCTCGAAATGTCCTTCCCGCGCCGCGATCATGTCTTCGGCGTAGTGGAGAAGTTCTGCGTCGCCGCCTGGGCCGCCGCCGGCATCACTCTGCCCACGCCCTTCCCACGTATTACCTACGACGACGCCATGCGCCAGTACGGCTCCGACAAGCCCGACCTGCGCCTGCCCGGCCTCACCGATGTCCGCTCCGCCTTCACGGACGAAGACTTGGGTAAGCTCCAGATCGACCCCGCGCTACCCGTCGTCGCCCTCCGCATTCCCAATGTCGGCGAGCTCAGCCGCAAAGAGCGCGAAGACAACCACCCGACCTTTGATTCGAAAAAGGGCGCCAAGTTCATCGACGACTTCAAGCGCTTCGCCAAAGGCTTCCCGCACGCCGTCGACAAGATTCACGAACTCACCGGCGCAGCCGAAACCGACTTCGTCATCGTCGTCGCCGGCGATCCTGCGCACCACATCAAAGCCAGCGACACCAAGTTCTCCGGCCGTCTCTCCGAGCGCGAGATCAACGTCTACGCCGCCGCCGGCAACTTCCGCACCGAATTAGCCAAGAAATATGCCGACAAGCACGGCGCTTTCAAAACCACCGACGAGGCCGTCCAAACCGCCGATCCGAAGAGTGGGAACAAGCTCGACAGCGCAAGCGCCTTCCATCCCATCTGGATCGTCGACTTCCCCATGTTCGAGTTCGACCTCGCCAGCGGAAAGTGGATGCCTGCGCATCACCCGTTCACGGCACCCTACGAAGCTGACATGGCCAACCTCGTCTCCGATCCGGCCTCGGTTCGCGCCGACTGCTACGACCTGGCCATGAACGGCCTCGAACTCGGCTCCGGCTCCATCCGCATTCACCGCAAAGATATCCAGCAGAAGATCTTCGCATCTCTCGGCATCAGCGAAGAAGAAGCGCGTCAGCGCTTCGGCTTCTTCCTCGACGCCCTCGAGTACGGCACGCCACCGCACGGCGGCATCGCCCTCGGCCTCGATCGCATCGTCATGCTTCTGGCCGGCGCGCCCAGCCTGCGCGAAGTCATTGCCTTCCCCAAGACCGCGAAGGCCATCGACCTCATGGCCGACGCCCCCACCTCTGTCACTGAGCAACAACTTAAAGAGCTCCACATCCGCGTCGTCCACAAAGGCTAACCAGCCCCTCCGCGCACGCAGCTCCCCATCTGCACGTCCTTGGGTGCCCCGGGTCTCGACTCTGAGACCCGGGAAAGCACGGACCTTGCCCGGGCCCCCCGCCCCCATAGCGCATCCCTCGCCTTCGGCGTACTCTTCTTGCGGGAGAGCCCGCGCCGACCGCTGCGCATCCCAAGACATGAGGGCCTGCTATGAAGACTCTTACCGTTCTCGCTCTGCTCGTCGCGCTTGGCTCGTTGTCGCTTCCCGCGCAGAGGCACTCTAAGAAAAACTCCGCACCCTCCGCGGCCTTCAACAACGCGCGCTACGTCTACGTGCGGGCCGAGGACGGCGACATCACCCGTCCCAATCTCTTCCCTGAAGATCGCGAGGCTATTGGCGACGTGATGGACGGCATCCGCGACTGGAAGCGCTACGTTCTCGTCACGAGCCCTGGCGACGCTGACTTGATCTTTGTCGTCCGCAAAGGCCGTCTCGCCGCCGTCCAGGGAAGCGCGGGCGGCTCGCTCGGCTCCTCTGTGCCGCGCGTCTCCGTAGGCAGCCGCAATCCGTCTTCGGTGCAGGATCCGACCACCGATGATATCGGCGACCGTGCCGAGGTCGGCCCCCCCGATGATATGCTCCGCGTGTTTCTGCCCAACGGCGACGGAAAACGTGAAACTGCAATCTGGACGGGCCGACAAGACGATGGCCTCGAACCGCCCAACGTCCCGTTGCTCCGGCAGCTCCGCACCGCCGTCGATCAGGCTTATCCGGTCAATCCGCCCGCCCCGCCGAAAAAACCATGATGCCTGCTCCTACGGGTGCAGATCCCAGCGCTGGCCGTGCGGGCCTTGTCTGGTCCGGCCGCCCGAACCGCGCGTCTGTTGAAGATTGTCTTGGAACGAAGCAGCACGCGCACGCCCGCTCTTCAGTCCCCCGTCGTCTCCGCCAGCTGGTCCTGCTCTTTGATCGCCTCACAGTCGATCGAAAGGCACGCACCCAACTCCGCAAAGTCCTTGTCCCACTTCGGCCGCTCATCGTCGGCCAGCGCCGTCAGCGCATAGTTCGAGCTGCGCAGAATTTCGTACCACATGTTCTGCGCCTGCCACAGGTTCAGATCGAAAGGCATCTCCGCAAGCCGCCGCGCCAGGGCCAGCGCGCGGTCCAGCATCTCCAGCGATCCGGCCGAAAGTTGCAGCTCCACCATCGCCCGCTTCATGCGCTGGTCTGCAATGTAGCTCAGCGTCACCTTCTCCAGCGGCACCTGGTCGGCCTTCGCCAGGTGCAGCAGCGAACGCAACGCGGCCAGATCGATGGGCTCGCTCTCCAAGGCGCGCCGCAGTCCCGCATTGATCGCAAAGCTTGCCGCCAGCGACAGCGCCGGCGGCTTCGGCAGTCCGGCTTGCGACAGAAAGTGCAGCAGGCTCGCGTGGTCCTCGTAGATGTTCGTCAGCGAGCTCTCGATATCCCACAGCGTCGTGTTCAGAATCAGCTGCATGATGCGCCGCTGCTCGTCGGTGAACAGAGACGTCAGCGAATAGTCCACGTGACCGTAATGCCTGTCGATCATCCGGATCACCTCCGGAAAATCTGCCTTCAACACGTGATCCGCAGCCTGCACGGCAAAATCCTCGAACGCGTTCGCATCGCTCTCCGCGTATGGCTTCACCGCAGCTGTAATATTCTGATCGCCGAAGTGCAGCACCGCAAAGCTGAACGTCTCCTGCTCTCCCGTGATTGCGCTGGCCACATGCGCCCGCCCCAGCGCCAGTTTCCCGCGCCCCGACGTGTACACGTCGTACGAGATACGCTTCACCCGGAAACAGAAAAGATCCATCTCCTCGGCAAAAGACGAGAACACACTGCTGATCGCGAAGTGCGCGGTCACTTGCTCCAGGCCAACTTCCATCGTCTTGATCTTGTCTTTGTAGATGCGCGCACCGTCGCCGGCCTCGAGCACATTCGACTTTGCGTCGGCCAGCCGCGCCATAAACGCGCCCTCCAGTGTCGCCGCCTTCTCGCCGAACAGATCGCTCGCCAGTTGCAGAACCCGCGCGGCATACGCGATCACCTGCACCGTCTCGATTCCGGAAATGTCGTCGAAGAACCATCCGCAGCTCGTGTACATCAACTGCGCGTGCCGCTGCATCTCCATTAGTTCCAGACCGCGAATCCGCTCCTCCCCCGTCAGACCGTGACTCTGCTGCTCCAGAAAGAACCGCTCAGTCGCCTCCTCCGTGCGGTACAGAATCACGTGAATATACTCATCGCGCGCTTTCCATACGTCCTTGAAGAGCTTCTGCCCCTCCTCCTCGGTCAGCAAAGCGACTGCATCGCGTAGTTCGTCCAGTCCCTGGCGCAGTGGACCGCGCCACTTCTGGTTCCATCCCGCTTTGCCCCCATTGCACCCACAGTCCGACCGCCACCGTTCCACCCCATGCACGCAGCTCCACGATGTGTCGTCCACAACCTCGCACTCGTACTCTGGTGGAAACTGCGCCAGAAACTGCCCGTAGTTCGTCAGCTTGACCGTCTTGTCCTGCTCCAGCAGCCGCAGCGCATAGGCCAGCGCCATCTCGCCGTGCTTGTGATGGTGGCCATACGACTCCCCATCCGTCGCCACATGCACCAGTTGCGCGTGCGTGCTGTCGCTCTCCTTAAAACCTGCTTTCAAGCGCGCCACATAGTTCTCGCCCGAGTTGAGCAGTCCCTCAAATGCGATCGCACGCGACGCCGGTCCGTTATAAAAGAAAATCGCCAGCGACTTCCCTGACTTGAATCGCACCAGATAAGGCCGCGTCGTATCCACCGATGCGTTCGCCGTGTCTGTCCACGCGGCCGTCGCAATCGCGTCAGCAACTTCCCCAGCGCCTGAATGCTTGGGGGAATCATCCACACCGGAGGTGTTCAGTGCACGCACCCGCTTGCACTGGTGCGGTGCCAGCAGCGTGAATCGAATTCCGCATTCCGCCAGCAGCTCCAATGTCTTGGTATCCGCTGCCGTCTCCGCCAGCCACATCCCATCTGGCGGAGCTCCAAAGTGATACCGGTAATCGGCGATGCCCCACTTGATCTGCGTGATGCGGTCGCGCCGGCTCGCCAGCGGCATAATGATGTGGTTGTATACCTGCGCCAGCGCCGAACTGTGCCCCTTATAGCTGCGCCGGCTCCTGCGCTCTCCGTCTACAATCATGCGATGCGTCCGCGGCGCGTAGTCCCTCAGCCAGCTCAGCAGAGTCGGCCCGAAATTAAAGCTCATCCGTGCATAATTATTGATAATCCGCGTAATTTGATTCTTGGCGTTCTGGATTCGCGCCGCACCATTGGTCGCGTAGCACTCCGCGCAGATCCGCTCGTTCCAGTCATGATAAGGAGCAGCCGAATCCTGCGTCTCCACCGTCTCCAGCCACGGGTTCTCGCGCGGCGGCTGATAAAAGTGCCCATGAATGCAAATGAAGCGCTTCGTCGAGGCCATCGAATATCCTTATGCGGCAGACAAGCCGGATTCTCTATTCTAGGCCCGCTCGTGCGCAGCTCGCTCGCCCGTCACTCCAATTGAAACGCGCAAACCGCATGCGCCCGTCCCACGCTCCAGCCACGGTCAATTGCGAACGGTGAACGCTAACCCCAAAACCCCTGTTCTCTAATCCCCGCTCTTCGCCAGATCGCACGCGCGCCAAAGATACCAGCTCGCCACCGACCGGAACGGTGCCCACTTCCGGCCCCGCCGAAACAGAACATCTGCTTTCGGGAGATGCTTCGCCTCCACCGGTTTCAACTTCGGCAATCTCAGGAACGTCAGCGCATACCCTTTGCGGATCCCGTAATCCGTCACCGGTAGCACATCCGGCCGTCCGAGCCGAAAGATCAGCAGCATCTCCACCGTCCAAGGCCCGATCCCGCGCACCTCGGTGAGCCGCTCCACGATATCCGCATCGGGCATCTTCCGGATCGCCGCATTGGATGGCACCCTCCCCTCCAGCGTCTTCGCTGCAAGATCCTTCATCGCCTTGATTTTGTTCCCCGAAACTCCGCATCCCCGCAGCCGCTCATCCGGCACATCGATCAATAGCTGCGGCGTCGGATCGCCCCCAAAATACTCGCGCACCCGCCGATGAATCGTCGCCGCCGCCTTCCCGTGCAATTGTTGATACAGAATCGCCTCCAGCAATGACTCGAACGGGGACGGCGAAGCATCCAGCCGCATTGTGAATTCGCCAACGCGCTCAATCAGCGCTCCCAGCTTCGCGTCGTTCTTCTTGAGATGCGCGATCGCCTCTTCCGGGTCAAAGGGCAGCTTCCTGCGCGTCCGGCTCTCATGCGCCATGGGGATCAGTGTATCGTGCCATTGTTCGATTTAGCCTGCACCCGGATTGCGTCCCGAGCGTCTTTGCGCGCAGACTGTATATACACCCAGAGATAGAAGACCGCCGCCATCAGCAGTGCCAAGGGAGCAGGTCGCATCACGGGCATCATCCATGCGCGCTCGAAGAATCCCATCTTCGACACATCCAGCCGCGCCGTCGCTTCCGAGAGAATCGTCAACGGAAGATCGGCTGTACACACGATCGCCGCTGTCGTCACCGCGAGTGCGCCTCGTCCCTTCCAGCCGCCCTCCTGCCACAGCATCGCGCACGCAGGAATCGCGAGCAGTAGGAGCTTTGCGTCATAAGCCCGGTGATAGGTCATAAGCATCGTGATCGGTACTGCCATCGCAAGGGCGTACCAGACTGCAGTTTTTGTCAATCGCGCTCTCAGGGTCACGATTGTCCAGACGAGAAGAATCGCCCCGCACACTATATGGCTGGCCGTGTTGTAAAAGAGCGGCTCGTCCCTCAACACGCTCAATGCAGCCTGTAGATCGATCACCTGTCCCGCGCTGCGCGCCCTCTCGGCGTTTAACCCCGGGTCGGACAGACCACCACGAACCGCGAGCGACGCAATATTGGAGTTCCATTCGTGCAGCCAGAGCGGGGCAACATGCGACACCCACACGATGCCGATTACACTGGCCACTGCGGTGATCGCCAGACTTTGCAAAGCCCGCTTTCGATTCGCGCCCCCTGTCAGCACAAAATACAACCAAAGCAGAACCACATCGTGCGGTTTGAGCGCCAACGCGATGGCCAGTGCAGCGATACCGAAACCCGACCACCGCTCCCGCACAAAACACCACGTAGCGATTATGCTCAAACTCACCACCAGCAAAGCCGCATTTCCAAGCGCAAAACCAATCTCGCAGTTGGCCAGCACCGCACAGGTAAGGAACACTGCAAGCCGGGGAGCAATATGCCCCGCTTCGTGAACCATGAGCAGAGCTGCCGTCAGAAGCGCTCCAGCCAGGAGAGCGATCCAGATCGCTTCGGCAACTCGCCACGGAAGCATCGCAAGCGGAACGGCAACGAGCGTTGTCGGTGGAAGATAAATGTACCAGGTCACGGCTTGCGGCCGCTCAATCGAGTTCGGCGGAAGGTTCTTCTCCTGCGCCGCGTAGAACGCCTTCAGCTGATCCAATTGATAGGGATCGCCATGCTGCAAGAGGCAGCGCGTGGCGTAATAGATCACCTGCAGGTCATTCGTCCCACCGGGTATGGAACGGCCTAGCGCGATCCCCCACCAGACAGAGATTAACGTACTCGTAAAGATCAGGAGAAGGCAAGCCGCCCTTTTCACAGTCCGTTCCGCCTCTTGTCGCAATGAGTGCGCATTGTCAGTATAGGGACATCTTTGCGACTTCCAATCAATGATGGCCGTCTCCAAACTCCCGGTGTTCGCGTAGAACCGCCCCCCCCCCTTGTACCATCGTCTGCAGGACCCTCAGGAGTTCTCCCCATGAAGATGCGCCCCGGCTCGCAAACCGGCTTCCTCCTCTGCGGCAAAGAATGGATCGACGGTGAGGCGTTCGAAGTCCGTTCCCCGTGGGACAACGGCCTCGTCGGCCGCGTCACCGTAGCCACACGCGCCGATGCTCGCCAGGCCGTCAATCATGCCGTCGCCAGCCTGCGCCGCACCCGCGCCCTCCCACGCTGGAAACGCCGCGAGATCCTCGAAGACATCGCCGCGGCTCTGCTCGATCAAAAGGACCGCTTCGCCCAGCTCATCGTCGCCGAAGCCGGCAAGCCCCTGCGTCTCGCCCGCGCTGAAGTCGACCGCGCCATTCTCACCTTCAAGACCGCTTCCGAAGAAGCCGTTCGTCTCGGCGGCGAATCCATCCCTCTCGACCTAACAGAAGGCAACGAGAATCGTTGGGGTCTCGTGCAGCGCTTTCCCGTCGGCTCTGTCCTCGCTATCACGCCCTTCAACTTCCCTCTCAACCTCGTTGCGCACAAGCTAGCGCCCGCTCTCGCCGCCGGCTGCCCCGTCATCCTCAAACCCGCGCCGCAAACACCCTTCACTGCACTCGCGCTCGGCGAACTAGTCCTCAAAGCTGGCTGGCCCGAAGAAGCTCTCGCCATTCTCACCCTCTCCAACGCCGACACAGCATGGCTCGCCGAAAAAGAAGACCGCCTCAAGCTCGTCAGCTTCACCGGCTCTGCCAAAGTGGGCTGGGAACTCAAGGCTCACTCCGGCCGTAAGCGCGTTCTGCTCGAGCTCGGCGGCAACGCCGCCCTCATCGTCCACGGCGACTGGCCCGACCTCGACGATGCCGCTCTCCGCACCGCCCACGCCGCCTTCGGCTTCGCCGGACAATCCTGCATCAGCGTGCAGCGTGTCTTCGTCGAGCGGCGCATCTTCCAGTCCTTCCTTTGGAAGCTCGTCGAAATCGCCGCCAAGCTCGTTCCCGGCAATCCCGCCGACGAGGCCACTGAAATCGGCCCTCTCGTCTGTCCCACTGAAGCCGAGCGTATCGAATCCTGGATCAAGGAAGGTGTCGACGGCGGCGCTAAACTCGTCGACGGCGGCGAGCGCAAAGGCTCCCTCCTCACTCCGGCCATCCTCACCGCCACCCAGCCCGGCATGAAAATTCGCGACGAAGAACTCTTCGGTCCTGTCGTTGTCGTTGAACCCTACGAGGACTTCGAGCAGGCTCTCGCCGATGTCAACCACTCCCGCTACGGACTCCAGGCTGGCCTGCTTACGCGCGACGCCGGCCGCATTCTCACCGCCTATCGCGAACTTGAAGTCGGCGCACTCATCGTCGGCGACACCCCCAGCTGGCGTCTCGATCCCATGCCCTACGGCGGCGTTAAAGACTCCGGCCTCGGCCGCGAAGGCATCCGCTCTGCTATTCAGGAAATGACCGAACCCCGCATGCTCGTCCTGTCCGGCTTAAGCTAGCACTGCGAGCGCTTGCGGCTCGATCTCTTCTTCCGTGCCGCGAGGGCTTCGATCCCTTCGAGAATGCACTCCAGTCCGAAGGCAAAGCCGTCTCCACGCGGCGCCGCAAAGGCACCCGCTTCGATTGCTCTCAGCACTGCGTCGTAGCGTTCACGATGCTTCTGCACCAGCTCTGTCGTGATGCGCGCCCACTGTTCTGACGAGAGCCCCTTCGCTGCGCCTGCGCTGTACTCCGCATGACTACGTACATGCCCGATCAGAACAAGAAACGCATTCATTTGCTCCGTGCCATTCAGCCCTGCCGTACTCAACGCGCCCAGCGCCGTATCCAGCCACTCCAGTTCGTTTGGACCCATCACACGCCTGCGCGCTGTCGCCGCCTGCAGAAACCACCCGTGCCGCGCGTAGATCGCCGCGCACCCATGCGACCACTGCCTCAGCCGCTCCCGCCATTCGGCCTGCGCACCGTCCCACTTTTGCACCGGTCCCCCAGCCAGTTCAATCATGCGATTGACCAGTTCGTCCTTGCTCGCGAAGTAGCGGTACAACGCCATCGTCGTGACCTTCACCTCGCGGGCAATTCTCTGCATAGAGACCGCGTCCAGGCCTTCCGCATCCGCCACCGCAATGGCAGCCAGCGCAATCGCCTCTGCCGTCAGCGCAGGCTTTGGTCCGCGAGTGCCAACTTCACGCGCTTCCCAGAGCGCCTTGACAGGCCCCGGCAGATGACCCCTCCTTTCTTTTTTCTTTCTCGTCTCCAAACGCTTGCTGTCCATCACACCTTGTCCGTTCCGATGATACCGCCCCAAAACTCTGCCCTGACGCTTGCTCTAAATTAATTGTGTATGCTATACACTGTTGCAAGGAAAAGAACATGCTTCTCTCGATCCTGACTGTCTCGCTCGCGATCCTCCTGCTCCTACCATCGGTCATCCTCACAGGCCGCAAGCTGCGCCAACACTCCATTGCTGCCACGCTCCGGATCTCCGGCGCCAACAGCATCGTCGATGAGCGCTACGTCCGCATCGGTGGCATCGAGCAGTGGATCAGCATCCGCGGCGAAAATCGCTCCAACCCCGTACTGCTCATTCTGCACGGCGGTCCCGGAGCCTCCTGCCGCATCTTTGCTTCGCTCATGCGCCCTTGGGAGAAACACTTCACCCTCGTGCAATGGGATCAGCGCGGCGGCGCCAAAACTCTCAGCCGCACCGGCAAACACGGTACCGGCCCGCTCACCTTCGATCGCCTCGCGCAGGACGGCATCGAGCTAGCCGAATACGTCCAACGGCAGTTGCCGCCAAGCCCTATCGTGCTCCTCGGGCAGTCCTTCGGCTCGACCTTTGCTCTTTCCATGCTCAAGCGCCGGCCCGATCTCTTCGCGGCCTACGTCGGAACAGATCAGAACACCGGCATGGTCCGCGATCGCGAGCGGGTGCATCAGGAGACCCTGGCTCGTCTGCGCGCAGCGGGGCTGCGCAAGGGCGTCGCAGCACTCAAACGAATTGGCCCCGATCCTGTGCGTTGGTCTCCCGCCGATCTTCGTGCCGTCGCGCAATGGACAATGAAATCCGACCCGACTGCAGCGCACCGCATTGTCACGTTGCTGAAAAACCGCATCTGGTCGGCACCGGGCTACACACTCGCCGACATCAAGACTTACCTCACGGGCATGAACTTTTCTCTCGAACAGCTGCTTCCAGACGCGGTCCGATTCGACGCCCGGAGCGAGTGCACTCATTTCACCATGCCCTTCTTCATCTTTCAGGGCGAGCACGACGTGCTCACGCTCCCTTGCCTCGCGGAATCCTATCTCAACGACCTCACCGCTCCAATTAAGGCATTTTCCCTTATACGCAATACGGGACATTTCGCTTCATTCCTTGAGCCCGACCAGTTCCTCGACGAACTTCTGCGCCACGTTCGCCCGGTGCTCGCCGCGCGTCCGGTTTCTCACGTCACCTCTGCCTGAGCCGTCCATCCCGCCCATCTATACTGGCTCTCGTTTCCGTTTGCAGAGGACTTCCACTATGGATCTCGGACTAAAAGAAAAACTCATCGTTGTCACCGGCGGTGGCGCAGGCATCGGCGCAGGCATCTCGCGCGCTTGCCTCGAAGAAGGCGCACGTGTCGTCGTCCTCGGCCGCCGCTCCCAAAACGTGCAAGCCCTCCTCGCCGAAATGGAAGCCGCCCGCGCTCGATGCAGCTTTGTTGAAGCCCACCTAGAAGACCTCGAACGCTGCCAATCCGCCATCGCAGAAGTCCTCGATCGGCACGGCGACATCTACGGCCTCGTCAACAACGCCGGCGTCAACGACGGCGTGGGCCTCGAGCACGGTTCCGTCGATGCCTTCGTGCAAAGCCTCAACAAAAACCTGATCCACTATTACGCGCTCGCTCACTACGCTCTACCCGCACTCAAACGCACCCAAGGTGCCATCGTCAACATCAGCTCTAAAGTCGCGCTCACCGGCCAGGGCAATACCTCCGGCTACGCCGCCAGCAAAGGCGCGCAGCTGGCACTCACCCGCGAGTGGGCTGCGGAGTTGCTCCCCTACAACATCCGCGTGAATGCGGTTCTGCCCGCCGAAGTCATGACGCCCCTGTACCGCCGCTGGCTCGACACCCTGGGTGACCCCAACGCCGAACTCAAGCGCATTACCGACAAGATTCCTCTCGGCCATCGCATGACGTTGTCGTCCGAAATCGCCGCGGCCACTCTCTTCCTGCTCTCGCCCACGCAGTCCGCACACACCACCGGCCAGCACCTCATCGTCGACGGCGGCTACGTCCACCTCGACCGCGCCCTCACTTAGCCGGGATCAACCCAGGAATGTCGCACCTGCGTGCTGACTTATTTTTGTGTTGGGATTCGTGCCGCATCCTTCGCCGTCGCCGTCCGGATCGCTACCGCATGGCTCCGCAGGCTCGCCACCGCCGGCGCGGTCGCTTCTTCGCTGCTCCGCTCCGCGTAGTCGGCCATCTCCATCATGGCGCCTGCGTTGCGATACATCTCTCGCCTGCCTTGCGCACTCCGCGCGCGCCTTTCGATCGCTTCGTTTGTAAAGCTCTTATCCAGATCCGCTGCAACTTCTGAACTCTTCGCAGCCTTGCCCAACCCGGGTCGCAGCTTCTCTACAATCGCGCTCCACGATCGTCGGTTCCGCCGGTGCAGCTCAAACCTCCGCACAACGAGGTAAGCAAACACCAGGACAAAAAAGGCGAATTGAGCCCAAGAGAAGAGAATCGCGGCGCCTCATGCTTGAGATTCGGCAACGAAAGTGAACGCACCCTTCACCTCTACGCAGCCTATGCGACTCTCCCTACCCGAACAATGCTACTTCCGAGGCAATCTCCGACCGGCAAGGGCATTGCAGTCTACCCCGTCGGCGGCGTTCGGGATGCGAATTCTCCAGTATCCATGCGGGTTCAAGCTCTATACTTACTAACTAATAACTTCACCGCTGCGCGCTCCCCCGCCCACGAGAGTAACAGGCGCTGAAAGATCGTCTTGAGCCTCGGAAAACCGTCCACCATTCACTGCACGGATAACTGCTGCCGTTCGTCACATTCCTGTGGCATCCCCACAGGCCCGGCGATACACTCCTGTGTTGACGCCACAGGAGTCCGCTCGCATGTCACCTAAGCTCGACCTCCTCCAGGGAACCCTCGATCTTATGGTCCTCCAGACCCTCGCTGCCATGGGATCGCTCCACGGCTACGGCATCGCGCGCCGCATCGAGCAGGTCAGTGGCAATCAGGTTCTCCTCAACCAGGGCACCATCTACGCGTCACTCGTTCGTTTGGAGCAATCCGGCCTCATCTCCTCCGCCTGGGGAGTCTCCGCCAACAATCGCAAAGCAAGGTTCTACTCCATCACCAAATCCGGCCGCCGCCAGCTCGCCACCGAAGCCCACGACTGGGAGCGTCTCACCGGCGTCATGGATCGCGTCTTCGCAATGACCAAGCGCGAGGATCCTGCGTGAGCCAGCTTCTCCGCTCGCTCGGCCGGCTCCGAGCTTTCCTCTTTCGCGATCGGCGCGATTCCGAACTCGATGCAGAACTCGCGGCCCATATCGATCTCGCCGTCGACGAACTGGTCGAGCGCGGTCTGTCCCTCGCTGAAGCGCGCCGTCAGGCCATGATTCGCTTCGGCGGCATCCAACAAGCCAAAGAACATCACCGGGAGGCACGCGGTCTTATGAGTCTCGACATTCTTCTCCAGGACCTCAAATACACTCTGCGCACCCTCGGCCGCGACCCCGGCTTCACCACCGTCGCCGTCCTCATCCTCGCCCTCGCCATTGGCGCCAACATCGCTGTCTTCAGCGTCGTCAACGCCCTCATGCTCCGCCCGCTGCCATTCCCCAACTCCCAGCAGCTCCTGTGGATAGCCCCGCCGCCCACCAAGTGCGGCCAATCCTGCGCTACATACTCCACCGATGCCTACGACGAATTCCGCGTCGGCTCGCGCTCCTATCAGGACGTCACCGGCTACTTCGCCTTCTCCGGTCCAGACAACCTCAGCCTCAAGCTCGGCAGCGCGCCCATCACCGCCACCGGCATCGACGTCATCGCGAACTTCTTCCAGGTCCTCGGCGTTCAGCCTGCTATAGGGCGCACCTTCACCGCCGACGACGGCCGTAACGGCGCTCCTCCTGTCATCCTCCTGAGCGACGCCTGGTGGCGTCGTCAGTTCAATGCCGACCCCGGCATCGTGGGAAAGACATACGACATCAACGGCCAGCAAACCACCGTCATCGGCGTCCTTCCTGCCTCGTTCGACTTCGGCGCAGTCTTTGCTCCCGGCACCAAGGTCGATGCGATCACTCCTCTCAATCTCTACGGGCCCCCACGCGACTGGGGCAACATCATCACCATGCTCGGACGCCTCAAGCCCGGCATCTCCCTCGCTCAGGCCCGCGAAGATGCCGACCGCGTTGCGCCCTCCATGTGCTGGAACAACAAGTATCCGCAATCCTGCGGCTCCTATGCGAAACATAAGGACACGGGCGGCGTGGTACCCGTCCCGCTCAAGGACTACATCGGCGGCCAGCTGCGACAATCTCTCGTCGTCCTTTGGTCCGCAGTCGGCGCAATCCTCCTCATCGCCTGTGTCAATCTCTCCAACCTGCTCCTCGCCCGCGCCGCGGCTCGTTCCAAGGAGTTCGCCATGCGCGGAGCTCTCGGCGCCAGCCGCGGTCGCATCGTGCGTCAGTTGCTCACGGAAAGCTTGGTCCTCTCCGCCGCAGGCGCCACCTTCGGCCTCCTGCTCGCCCTCACCCTCGTCCAATGGCTCGCCCATCAGGGCGCCATCGCACTCCCCCTCCTCGGCACTCTCCGCATCGACGGCGATGCACTCGCCTGGACTGTCCTCATCGCCGCCGCG
This sequence comes from uncultured Occallatibacter sp., assembly GCA_964585715.1. GTDB lineage: Bacteria > Acidobacteriota > Terriglobia > Terriglobales > Acidobacteriaceae > Telmatobacter. Next base: position 12,270 of record CAZPEZ010000049.1, on the reverse strand, counting down.
TCCGCCATTCTTTTCGGCCTCGTCCCCGGCCTGCGCATGGCTGGCGGTAATCTTCACGAGACCCTCAAGGACACAAGTGCCGGTTCAGGCCAAAGCCGCAAACACGAACGCACGCGCTCCATTCTCGTCGTAACGGAAGTTGCTCTGGCGTGTATGCTCCTCGTCGGCGCCGGCCTGCTCCTGCGCAGCTTCCTCCATGTGCTCGATGTCGATCTCGGTTTCCAGCCTGAACACGCTGCCGCCGTCAAAGTCGCATACGACGACAACGTCCCAGGAGACAAAACCGGCGACCTCACCAGGCAGAAACGCACCGCAATCTTCCAACAAATCCTCACCCGCGTCGGCACCATCCCCGGCATCGAAGCCGCTGGCTTCGTCGACTTTCTCCCCCTCAGCGGGAATCGCGCCTGGGGCACCCCATTCCCCAAAGGCGTTAAGGCCCCTGACAATGTCGACAGCCCGCTTGTCTACGTCGTGACTCCGGGCTATCGCCAAGCCATGGGCATGCGTCTGCGCGGCCGTGACTTTGCGTGGTCCGACGGCCCGCACAGCGAAAATGCAGTGATGATCAACGAGTCATTCGCGCGCTTCCTCGCCAACCAGGCCCACTGGCCCAAGAACGATGCCATCGGCCAGACCATCACCAGCGATCCAAAGAACGATCCCAAAAATGACCTGCACGTGATCGGTGTCGTCGACGACGTTCACGAGGAGAATGTAGACGGGGAAGCCGGCTGGCAGATCTACTACCCGGCTACGCAGGCCAGCCCAACCGCTGCTGAGCTCGTCGTCCGCACAACTCTGCCGCCGGCGACGCTTGGCACAAGCGTGATTCGCACGCTGCGCGATCTCAACCCCCAACAGCCCCTCGCCGAGTTCCGCCCCATCCAGTCCCTTGTCGATCACGCCAACTCGCCGCGCCGATTCTTCATGCTCCTCGTCGCCGCCTTCGCAGGCCTCGGTCTTCTCCTGGCGGCCCTCGGCATCTACGGCGTCATCTCGTACTCGGTCACACGCCAGACCTCCGAGATCGGCATTCGCATGGCGCTCGGCGCCAGCGCGGGTATCGTGCAACGCCAGATTCTCGTCAGCACTTTGCGTCTCGCCCTGGTGGGTGTGGTCATTGGCGCCGTCGCGTCCCTCGCCACAGCCAGGCTCATCGCCTCATTGCTCTTCGCGACTTCGCCGTGGGATAGCGTGACCTACATTGTCATGGCAATCGCTCTCATCGGAGTCGCCGCACTCTCCGGTTACATCCCCGCGCGCCGCGCTTCACGCATCAACCCGCTCGTCGCATTGCGCGCAAGCTAAGCGCCACAAAAAGCAAAGTGGGGCGGTGTCTGCGTCCGCCCCACTTCAGCCTTTGCACCACTATCGTCTAGTTATAAATAATTCACGATCTGCCGCAGCGCATCGTCCGCATCCACGGGCACCAACCTCTTCAACGGATCCGAACCGCCTTCACTGTTAACCGGCAGCAGTCCCAGGCTCTGCAGCAATTCGACACTGGGCTCGTCCTTCGAGCTCAGCGCCTGAAGCTCCGGCCGCCGATAGGTGTCCCAGTCGTGTGTCAGGTGCATCCACAGGTTCTCCGGCGTCGAGTCGTCGCTGGCGATGATCACCATCTTCAGCACCCGGATCTCCTGCTCCGTCAAACGAACAGCAGGCGACCCGTTGCGCAGCTCGCGCGCCAGCACCGGCAACCGGCGCTCAAAGCTCGCCTTCACGTTGGTCCAGATCGCGTAGCCAAGCCACGTCGGCGGTGTCTTCGGATTCGGCAGCACCAGCCTGTGCAGTTCTCCCACTAGTAGCGGAATCCCCGCGGTCAGCCGGAACATATCGAGCACCTGCGGCTCCGCCAGCTCGATCTTGAACACATCGGCGAACCACGAGCGAATCTGCTCGATCGGCAGCCGCCTGATCGAAGCAATCGCGTCTTCGTTGCCATCCGCACGCTGCGCGAGGCTCCACCGCAACAGATCGGCGCCGCCCGTAAACAGCTGTAATGCACTCTCGGCGTGAATCGCCCGCTCTGCGTCCTCTGGGCTTACCGGCAGCAAATCCGAACTGCCTTTGTAGCCCAGCAGGGCCCGAATGCCGCACGTATCGTGCAGCACCGGATTCTGATCGCTCGGCAACAGCCACTGCGAGATCCCGAACAGCGCCCGCGTGCTCCTTGGCCCCTTCGGATCTGCCTTCGCGGCTTCAACGTGCTTCTTCAGCGCGTCAAGCTCGCTTTCGTCGAAAAAAGACGGCTTCAGCCCCTTCTTGCTCGAACTCTTCTTCCCGGTTGCCGCCGCTGGCTTCGGCGCAGCTTCCTCGGTCGCAATCGCGCTAGCCTCTTCCTTCGTCTCTTCCGCGCTGGCTTCTTCCGTGTGCGATGGAGCCTCTGCGGCCGGCGCCTCCGGCGCGACCGCGTCTGCAATCTCTGGAATCGCTTCGGTCCTGATCTCCGGCACTGCGCTCACGATGTGTTCGGCAACTGAAACCGAACCATCCTTCCACATCTCGATCTCGAGCTGGCTCACAAACTCATCGACCCGCGGCAAGGTGCCCTTCAACTTCGCCAGTCCCGGATCGTCCGAGCCGTCCTCCAGGTTGCACGCCCAGTTCAGCCACTCTTCCACTGCAGGCCCAGGCAGCTCCTCCAGATGCGGCATCGCCGAAACTTCCATCAACTCCGCAACCGCCGCGTCGCGCTGCCGCAACCGTTCCTGTCTGGTCCGCTCGCGCCGATGCTCCACTGTTCCTGCCACTAGCAGTTGCGCCAGATCCAGATACCGCTTGCGCTTCCCTGCCACTTCATCCAGGCGATCCACCAGAGCACGCAGTTCGGTGGTCGTCTTCCAGCTCGCTCCGCTGTCTTCCGATAGAATCGCGTCGCGCAGATTCTCGCATGTGTCCAACAGCTGCGTCAGATCGGCAATCGCCTCTTCGCGATCGACCCTCTGCCCCGCCTCAAGCAGATCTATCTTCTCGCGCCAGCGCTGTGCCTGATCCCTCAGGCAGTCACACGTATCGGAGACAATGCTGCGTCTGCATTTGGTTTCTTCAAATGCGCCCACGTTGTTGCTCCTTCCCCCTGAAGGAAGTAGTGTTATGCGGTAATCCTACCCCGATGCCGATGCGGTTCCCCTTTCAGTAATGGCCCCCGCCTCACACGCAGGTCACATTACGTTGGTCCCGTGACCTTCAAGATCAGGCACCGCGTACCCCCAGTTTTGTGCTTGGGCCACGCAGGAACGCATCTTCGCTTCGGATGATTGTCCGTCGCCGCTGCAAACTGTGAACTGTGAACTCGTTTTACATCGCCGCCACAAACTGCGGCAGCTCCGTCAGCGCATGGTTCCGCAGCAGCTCGGCCATCCGCGCTGCCATACCGGTATACACTGACGCCGCGCGAAAGGCCCGGATCCGTACGCTCTCGTTCGCCTGCTGCACCTGGCATTGCACCAGTGCCGTCAGCACACAAATCCGAATCTGCGCCGCGCAGCACCGCAGGGTTTCAAGCATCTCCGCATCCACGCCCTCATGACGTGCCGCGAACTCCGCCATCTCCATCATCACCCGCGCGTTGCTGTATATGGACCACAGGCCGCGCAGTCCGCCCAGCTTATTCCACGTCTCCTCCGGCCCTGTCGTCAGTCCCTCTCTCCAAAGGAACTGTGTGCTCAGCTCGCGGCCGTTGCAGTCCTTGAGCCGCCCGATCAGCGACTCCCACGATTGACCCTTCCGCCGCTCGATACTCGTCCTCCGCCACCCCAGGTAGAGGGCCATGCCAGACAGGAATGGGAGATAGAGAGGTGAAGAGAGCATCGCACTGAAATTATCGGCAACTCACCCCGCAATTTTTCTGCCCGTGGCCGCCGACGACAAAATGAAGGTAATAACCCACATGAGTCATTACGACTTCCAGGCGCGCCATCGTGAGGGATCCGTCCAACCTGCTGCTCCGCCCTGCGATGCACCCACAGAACTCGCTTCCGTCGTGCCCAATCGCACCCGCACAGACATGCTGGTTCCCGCTCGCTCCTTCTTACCCCAACAAAAAGGGACCTCTCCCGAGAGGCCCTCTTCTTGCGACTGGCTGCGCGCACCTGGTCTTCCTACTCCACCGTCAGCTCCGCATGCAACCCTGCCGTCGAGTCCTCCCCGGCCCATACATCGAACGTCCCAGGCTCCACCACCCACGCCTTCGTCTGAGGGCTCCAGAACTCAAGTTCGTCCTTGCCAAGCGTGAACTTCAACGTTTGCGTCTCGCCCGGTCGAAGAGCTACCCGCTTGAAGCCCTTCAGTTCGCGCACTGGCCGCGATGCCGACCCGGCCCTCTGATGGATGTAGACCTGCGCCACCGCATCGCCCGCCGCATTCCCTATATCGGTCACATCCACCTGCACCTCGGTGGCACTGCCCGCCTTCACGCTCTTGCTGCTTAGCCGCAGATGATCGAACTTGAACGTCGCGTAGCTCAATCCATAGCCGAACGGATACAGGGGCTTGCTGTTGATGTCCCAATACCGCGACGTGAACGTCGTCCGATCTTCCGGCTCATGCGTCAGGTTGTGGTTATAGTAAAGCGGCTCGGCGCCCGCCACCCGCGGCCAGCTCACCGGCAGCTTCCCGCCCGGGTTCACATCGCCAAACAGCACATCGGCCACCGCATTGCCGCCCTCCGTGCCCGGATACCATGCTTCCAGAATCGCCGGCACATGCTCCGATGCCCAGCGAATGTCCAGCGGCCGACCATTCTCCAACACCAGCACCACCGGCTTGCCCGTTGCCGCAACCGCTTCCAGCATCTGCTCCTGAATTCCCGGCAGATCCAGCGTCGCACGAGACGAAGCTTCGCTGCTCATGCTCGACAACTCTCCCAGCACAGCAACCACGACATCGGCATCCGCGGCCGCAGCCTTCGCCTTCGCAAGCCAGTCCGCAGTCTCCTCGGCCGTCGGTGGCGGACTCGGCTTCCTTCCGGCCATCAGGTCCAATAGTCCAGGATAGATGCGGGACGGCTCCGGCCCCGCTACAAGCGTCACCTGCGCATCCGGCCCCAGCTTGTTCTTGATCCCCGCCAATACCGTGACAGGATGGCTCTTTCTTCCTCCGCCAAATAATCCCTCCACCGTCCAGCCGCCTTCGATGTCTGCAATTGAATCCGCCAGCGGTCCAATCACCGCCACCTTCTTCACGCTCCTCTGGAGCGGCAGCGTGGCGTTCTCGTTCTTCAGCAGCACCATCGAACGGCCCGCCAGTTTCCGCTCTAACGCCAGACCCTCCGGCCGGTTCAGAGTCAGTTCCACCTTCGACTCATCCGTATATGGATGCTCGAACAGTCCCAGCTCGTACTTCTCCTCCAGAATCGGAAGCACCAGCGCATCGATCTGCGCCTCGCTAATCTTGCCTTCCTTCACCACCTTGGCCAGGTTCTTCACATAGGTCAGGCTGGCCATATCCATATTTAGTCCGGCGTTGGCTGCCTTATAGGCCGCGTCTTCCGGGTCGCGCGCGTACCCATGCACCTGCAGGCTGGCCACCGCAAACGCATCCGACAGCACAAAGCCCTTGAACCCCCAGTCGTTGCGCAGCACGTCCGTCAGCAGCCACTTGTTGCCGCTCGCTGGCACGTCGTTCAGGTCCATATAGGCGCTCATCACGCTGCCCGCACCCGCCTCAACGGCGGCATGGAACGGCTTCAGATATACATTCCGCATCAGCTCTTCGGGAACGTAGGACGAGTCGTAGTCGCGTCCGCCCTCCGCCGCCCCGTAGCCGGCATAGTGCTTCACGCACACCACCGCACTGTCCGGTCCCAGCGTGCCTCCCTGGAAACCCTTCACCTGGGCCCGCGCCATCGCCGCACCTAAATAAGGATCTTCACCGGCGCCCTCCACGATCCGGCCCCACCGAGCATCACGCGCAATGTCCACCATCGGTGTGAAGATCAGCTGAATCCCAGCCGCCCTCGCATCCTGCCCCGCAAGATGCTGCGCCTGCTCTTCGACGCTCGGATCCCACGACGACGCCATCGCCAGCGGCACCGGAAACACGGTCCGATATCCATGGATCACATCGAACCCAAACATGATCGGGATATGCAGCCGCGACTTGTCCATCGCGATGTGTTGCAGCCGGTTGATCTCCTTTACATCGATCAGCCACAGCACCGATCCCACTTTGCCCTGCGCAATCAGTTCATCGGGCTTTTCGGAGTTCAGCATCGGCATCACCACACCCGACGACTCGCTCATCTGGCCGATCTTCTCGTCCAGCGTCATCTGCTTCAGCAGAACCTCGGCCTTCCGATGCGCCTCCTCGTGGGAAATGGCTTGGGCGTTCATGCTGCCGGAAAACATCGCCAGGACGCAGGACAATAGAAGCGCTTTCAATCGAACCGTACCCATACTTTCTGAGCCTCTCTTTTCAAACCGCACGGATTCTCTTCCGCGCAATCGTCGATCAGCATAATCGACTGGTCCTCCTCCAGTCAGGTATCCCAATCTGAAGAATTGTTAAGGGGTGAATGCCTGGGAATCCGTGAGGGCGGCGCCATCCCTGCGTACAAAAAAGCGCCCCCCGGTAAGTCCCGCCTGGATGAGTCCAGGTCTGGCGAACCGGAGGGGCGAGGAGCCGCAATCACAAGAAAACGCGCTCTCGGGTTTCCTCCGCTCGGACTTGCGTCTTCCGCAGAGGCACACCGCCAGCACATTTTCTGGACCGACGGGAACTATAGGGATACAGGCTCCTATTCAATAGGTTTGATCGGGTACCATCCGCATCTTCCTTGCCCCGAAATAAGTAATGCAAACGAGTTAAAGGTCCATAGACAAAACGAATTACTGGGACGTATGATACGCAATGCGGATGAGTACAGGCCTCCCCAGGCATGGGACCTTCCCACCTGTAAGTAGAAGCCGGCTTGACAGATACGACTGAGTCCATCCGGCCGCCTGCCGTCTTCAGCTTTTTCGATCCAGTGGCTGCCTTTGCTCAGCTCGACCCGGGCAAACGGCTCTGGTCTATGTTTCTTCTGCCCCAACGGGCATTTTGAGCCGATTCAGGGAGTACCACATGCCGGTGGCGCCCAAGTCCACGCAGGAGCTGGAACAATCTACCTCCGCCTACGATCCCGCCGCCGTGCGAGCGCAGCTGCAGCGCCTTCTCGTTCATCCACTGTTCGCCAACAGTAAACGCTACCCTGCCCTCCTCGCCTACGTCGTCGAGCAAACTCTGCTGGGCAACGCTTCTGAACTGAAAGAGCGCAGCATCGGCATCGAAGTCTTCGGCCGCTCCCCCAGCTACGACGCCAACGCGGACCCCATCGTCCGCATCACTGCCGGCGAAGTCCGCAAGCGCCTCTCGCAGTACTATTACGACCCCTCGCACGAGGGTGAACTCGTCGTCGAACTCCCCGTCGGCTCCTACGTCCCGGTCTTTCGCTCCGCTCCAGATCCGCGAGCGTCTGACCAGCGGACTCCAGATCGAATCCCCGATCAGCCCGCCCCGTCCGACTCAGTCGACGCCCCCGAGCCCACCCTGCCGGCTTCGCTTCCGCCTGCAATTGCCGAAGGACCGGCCGCGCCCCCCTGGCGCCTACGCTGGCTTGTCGCTGCCCTCTTCGTCGTGCTCTCCGGCGCTTTCGGCCTCGGCATCGGACTCCGCTACCACGCTGAACCTCCCGTACCACCGCCTTCCATCATCGACCGCTTCTGGGAACCCGTCATTTCCAGCGCCAACCCGGCCACCTTCTGCCTCGGCGAGCCCGCCAAAAACCTCGACACCGACTCCATCAACGACTACGAAGCCCCAGTCAGCAAGCCGGAGCCCGAAAAACTGTACGTCCGGCTCCACTACTCCGGCAATCTCGCCCTCGCCGACGTCGTCACCCTCACCCGCGCCGCCGCCGCACTCGAGATTCGTCACAAAACCTTCCGCGTCGTCCCCGCCTCAGAAGCTTCGTTCGCGCAGCTTCGCGAAGGCCCCAGCATCCTGATCGGGGCCTTCGACAATATCTGGACCCTGCGCGTCACGCAGCGCCTGCGCTTTGGTTTTGAATCGAAAGACGGCGTCGCTTCCCTCGTCGACCGCAAGAGCCCGCAGACCACGTCCTGGGCAACCGCCTGGGATCTCCCCTACCAGAAGCTCGCACGCGACTACGCCATCGTCGCACGCATCCACGACAGCACCACCGGCCAGCCCGTCATCATCGCCGCCGGTATCTCCGAAGAAGGCACCGAAGCCGCTGGCGAGATACTCTACAACCCCGAGTACCTCGACTCGCTTCTCGCCAAAGCGCCTCCCGATTGGGATAAGAAGAACATGGAAGCTGTCATCGAGACACAAGTCATCCAGGGCCACTCCGGCCCGCCCAATGTACTCGCTGTCGAGACTTGGTAGGTGCCCGCCGCGCATGATCCCTGTCGGGATCGCGCACAGGCCTTCAGAAGAATCTAACTTGCCGGACTCGGACTACAACCGGACTCATAAAACAGCTCTAAGCATATTGAGCCGGCGTGGCACCCAGCACCAAGCGGTCCCATGAGCTCTGCGCGTTGAGAAAGATGATCTATGAGACCGACTCGAACCTACTTCGACTTTGCCTTTTGCGCTGCCCAACGCTTCCGCTGCGCATCCGCAATCCGCTTCCGCGCCTCTGGGCTCAGAACGCGCTTTTTGCGCCGTGTTCCCTTCCCGGCCTTGGGAAGCGCAAACTTCGAAGTCGTCTTGGCGGAACTCGCTAGGATGCCGCGAACCTGTGTCAACCGTGCAATCTCGGAATCGAGTTGGGCAATAATGGAATCGATCGTCATAAATCGAGCATAACTCAACTCCTGCGCGATTTGCACGCATATCTTTATAAGTTTCTCCACCTATTCGCAAAAAAGGTCCCTTAGTCGGCCTTCCCGATCGCATTCTCCCGATACGCTTTCTGCAGTACATAGAATGCCGCCTTCTTTTCTCCCTTCTCCGAAATAAGTCCCTTGCGGTTGAACTCGTCCTGAATTCCCGCCAGGGGTCTGTTCGGCGATCGGAAATCCATCAGGATCCACGGACTCATCCCTCTAAGTTGAGCTATCTTGTTCAGCATCGGCAGTTGGTGACGAAACACGTTCGCCTGATATTCCTCGGTCCAACGCTCATTCTCATCGCCATGCAGCCCTGCCTTTGCGTCTGCTCCAAATTCACTCACGATCAGCGGCTTCTGATAGGCAATGTCCCACTTCGTAACATCCGCGCTCTCCGGATGACCCTCATACCATCCGATGTATTCGTTCACTCCAATCACATCCAGCGCCTGTCCCAGCGGATCATCCAAAATCTTCGTGTTCCCATTCGCCCGCACCAGCAGCGCCGCCGTGATCAGCCTCGTCCCATCCAGCGCTCGCGCCCGCTCCGCAAGCGTCTCGATAAACTGTGTCCGCGCCTCCGTGGCTGGTGTCTCGTTCGCCATTGACCACAAAACAATCGCCGCATGATTGCGCGACGTATTGATCTCCTCGTCTAGCTGGTGCTCCGCCTTCGCCAGTACCTTTGCATCGTCGAAATGCACCGCCCAATACACCGGATTCTCCGACCACACCATCAACCCCATGCGATCCGCCGCGCGCAGCATCGTCTCGTCGTGCGGATAGTGCGCCAGCCGCACATAGTTACACCCAAGCTCCTTCGCCCATCCCAGCAGCGTCTCCGCATCCTTATCCGAGTAAGCCCTGCCTGTGCGATACGGCGCTTCTGCATGAATCGAAATTCCGCGCAAAAACACCGGCTTCCCATTCAGCAGAATCCCTGTTCCTCTCGTCTCTACTGTACGAAACCCGATAAGCTCCTCGATTGAATCCGCGCCCGCGCGCAGCACGACCTTGTACAACTTCGGCGCCTTCGGCGACCACCGCACTAGCCCCTTCACTTCAAAGTGCAGCGCAGCCCGTCCGTTCGCTCCTGTCGTCGCCGAACTCCTCGCGCCCAACTCCGGTATCTCAACCTCGACTTTGTCCCCTGCCTTTGCTCCCTCAACATGCAACCATCCGCCAATCGTCGCGCCTTCCCCGAGTTCCAGATGCACATCATATTGATCGATAAACGCCTCGGGTACTTCGATCAGTGAAACCTCGCGCGTCAAACCGCCGTAGTTCCACCAATCCGTCTCCAGCGTCGGCACATTGTCCTCGCGCCGTGTGTTGTCCACCGCCGCCACAACAAAGTTATCGCCTGCGCGAATAACCGGCGTCACCTCGCAGTTGAAGGCCGTATATCCGCCCTCGTGTTCACATACCTTCTTCCCATTCACCCAGAACCACGAGTGATAATTGGCCGCACCCACATGCAGAAAAACCCTCGTGTGCTCTTTTGTCTGATAACTAAAATCCTTCTCGTACCAAACCGGCCCTTCGTAGAAGAACAGCGACTCACGCTGTGTATTCCAGTCGCCTGGCACCTTCAACTTAGGCGCCTCGGCGTAGTCATACTCTGTCGGAAACGGATCCCCCGGCTTGGCCTTGTAGTTCAGAAACCACCCGTTCTTCTTCTCCTCATGATGAAAGCTGAATAATCCGGCAAAGTAAGGATCGACAATCGAAGCCCATTCGCCGTTCAGCGACTGCGCTGGCCTGCGGTCGGCCCCCGTCAACACCATCGTTCCCTGCGTCGCCTGTGCCCGCACGTTCGTCCCGACAAATGTCAACCCACTCACTACGGCAACCACACGCAAAAAACAGCACACGCGCATCGCAAAAAAGTCCATGCCCATTCCTCTCCAGCTTTCCAGTGGCTATCGCGCAATTCGCATTCGGCAACACGCGCGACCAGTTCCTAGCGAGACCCCGCTATCTTAGTGCTGTCCCTCTACCTCTGTATAGGACGTCCCCCTTGCGCCCCAAAGGACAACTCGGCCTCTGCGATTCATGCAACAATAGGTGAACCAAGCACAGTGCGCAGTCAGGACTTGGACAGGACATCGTCATACAGAGTCGGGGCCCAAAAAGGAACTACCCATGAATATGCACCCGGCCAGATTGCTCTTCACAGCCGCAGTCTTCTCAATCGCCTGTTTGCTGATGGGAGTGCGGCCGATCGGTGCGCAGAACGACTGCCAAGCCCTGATCAAGTCGGAGAAGGACGCCTTTGCCAAGCTCCAAAACACCCCTGCCCATGTCTACTCCACAACAAAGATCGGCAGTACCACCGTCGACTCGGAGGTCATCTACGCTGCCGGCTCTATCTATGGAAAAGTCAACGGCAAATGGATTGTCATGGACACGATCAAGAGCGCGGAGCAGTTGCAACAGCAGGCTATGCAGCGTGCCACTGCAAAGGACACCTGCCGCTATCTCGGAGACGAGCCGGAAAACGGTGAAATGTCGGCACAGTACCGTGCCCACTCCGAGACATCGAAGGGAACGATGGATATGCAGATCTGGATTTCTAAACGGACCGGACTGATACTGCGTAATGACATCGACAGCAACGGAGGCAAATTCCTCATGTCCTCGCGCTACGAATACACGAACGTGAAACCACCGCTATGAGGCGGACCGGGTTTTCGCGATAAAGCAATCGACGAATTCGTCTGGCGCGAGTGGCCAATGCACTAACGTCTATGGCATCGAACTTTCAACAAAAGGAGCAAGCCCGCCGGCCCACCCCTTCTATATCTCTTGTTTGACTTCTCGCTCTTTCTGTTCTATCCCAGATACATCACGTGAACATACGTGCCCAGCCGCACGTTGTAAGCGAGGTACCAGCCCACGTGATCCGGGTCGTTGTAAATGATGATCTGGTCCGAATCCCACAGCCACCCATCGCAGAAACCCACATCGTAGGGCGCCACACTCCAATACCAGCCATTGAACGCAAAACGTCCCGGCCCACCGCCCGTTAGATGCCACACATGCCGCGGTCCGAAGCCGCCCGTAAAGTGCCCGTGCTCCCACGGATGGTCAAGATGATAGTTCGCATCGTTCTTACCTGTGTCGTGACCCACCCACTTGTTTCCCGCGTCCACATGGGGGACATTTGGATGTCCCGGCTGGTCATTGAAGCTGCGCGCCGGTCCCACCGGCTTCGGTGTTCCATGAAACGGCGCAGGCCCGCGCGTGGGCGGAGAAACATGCGCTGCCGGACCTCCCAAAGGCGGCTTTCCACCACCGTGTTCTTGAGCCAAAAGCGGCGCAATTGAAAAGGCGAGCAATGCTGTCAGTGCAAGCGTAGCGCGCATAACGATCCTCCCTATCCGTTTGGACGGCATGAGTGCGCGGCAGCCTTTCTTCGCGAACG
>CAZPEZ010000048.1:0-36952 GCA_964585715.1 uncultured Occallatibacter sp. | reverse complement strand
TCGTGTAGCTATGAATCGTGGTCATGATGCCACTCACAATGCCGGTCTCCTTAAGGAGAACCTTGACGACGGGGGCTAGGCAGTTGGTGGTGCAGCTGGCGTTCGAGATGACGTTGTGCTTGGCCGGATCGTACTTGTCCTCATTGACTCCCAGCACAAGGGTCACGTCTTCGTTGGTGGCCGGCGCAGAGATGATGACCTTCTTCACGGTCGAGCCCAGATGCGCCTTCGCCTTGGTCGCATCGGTAAAATGCCCGGTCGACTCAATGACGATCTGCGCCCCTACCTCGGCCCAGGGCAGCTTGGCGGGATCGCGCTCCGCCCACACCTTGATCTTCTTGCCATCGACCGAGATAAAGTCGTCGCCCGACTTGATGTCGTTGGGCAGGTTGCCCAGGATCGAGTCGTACTTCAGCAAGTGCGCCAGCGTGGCCGGGCTGGTCAAATCGTTTACGGCAACAAAATCGAGCTCGGGATTGCCGAGCGCGGCGCGCAAAACATTGCGGCCAATCCGGCCGAAGCCGTTGATGCCAACTTTAACTGCCATTGTGTCTTCTCCTTCGTGGTGGTGAGGCTGAAAAATTCAGATGAAGAGGTGTTCGGAGGCCCCAGTGATTCCAGTAATACCGGGGTCCCCAACGACAGGTCTTCGTCGTTGGGGTGGAAGCGGGCATTTCCACCAAACCCTTGATCGTACCATCCGGGACCGCACGGTCCAAATACGAGCAAAAGCGTTTTGCTTCAGCACCTGACGCTGTCATCCCGCGCCAATGCTCTTGTCACTCATAGTCTGGCGTCCGAACGCCGCGATGGTATGTGACGAAGTGCACACCATTTGCAGCGCCCCACGGCGGTGTGGTATCCCGGTATCAACAAAGGTGCAGAACGCAAGCATGAGACGACGTTCCAAACGCCCACCCAATCTTTCGGAATCCACAGGCAAAATCGGCCAGGAGATCCCCTCGAACCAACCACGCCCGTTGGTGCCCCTCTATCCGGATGATCCGGTCGCAGCAACTCCGCACGCCCAGCCTGCGCCGCCGCGCGAGCCGAGGCCCCGTGCAGCGAGTCCTGAACGACGGCCGGCACAGACCCAGGTCGGCAACGTGCCATGGGCCGAGCCAGCCGGCTCTGGCCGCCTCGAAATGGAGACGCAGCCTGAATCGCCCTCCATGCCTTCGGCCGAGGCCCAGCCCGCCGGCCGCTCGCCCCAGGAGCCCAAAGGCTACGTCGTGCTCGCCATCGGCCTGCCCGGCTCGGGTAAGACCACCTGGTTTCGCCGCCGCGGCGTCACGCCCTTATCCAGCGACCTGCTGCGCAATATCCTCTTCGACGACGTCGAAGAACAGCGCTACCAGGGTCTCGTCTTCTCCACGCTGCGCTCGCTGCTGCGCGCCCGCCTCATCGCCAAAATGCCCTGGAACTATGTCGACGCGACCAACCTCTCCGTCCATGAACGCCGCCAGTGGATCAAGATGGCCAAGAGCTTCGGCTACGAAGTGCAGGCGGTGTTCTTCGATGTGCCGCTCGATGTTTGTCTCGAGCGCAACCGCTCCCGCGATCGCTCGGTAAGCGAAGAGATCATGCGCCGCATGGCCGAGAAGCTCAAAGCGCCGCTCTTCGAAGAGGGCTTCGCCAAAATCACCGTGGTGCGCGTCAAGAGCGCGGGGTAGATTGCGCTCGTCCAGATATGCCTGAGCCGCTATGCTACCTCTCCGGCGAAGAGATTCGAAAAGGGGACCGTGTTCGGTTTCATCGACAGGCGGCGGTGATTGAGTTCGCCGCTGCTGATTTGAATGACCCTGACCACGCCTGGTTCGTCCAGCAATATGGCGGTGGAGTCATGGTTCAGGATCCATCGGTCTTCGGACTATGCTTCGTCCCCGTTGACCAGCTAAAGAATTACGAAGATCTCGAATTCATCGCCCGCGCCGATGAGGAGCCTTCTCAATGACCACTTCCCCCACTCCCTACATCGAGCCCTGGCTCCGCGGCACCTACTCCGACGTTTCTGCCGTCGGGCGCGCCGTACTCCACGCCCTCGATCTCGCCCTCGACGACATCACCAAATGGACCGAAGGCCTCACCGACGCCGAAGTCCACACGCAGCCTCTCGGCCTGCCGTCTCTCGCATTCCATTTGCGCCACATCGCGCGCTCCGTCGATCGCATCCTTACCTACGCCGAAGGCGGCCAGCTCACCGCCGAACAACTCGCCGCCCTCAAAGCCGAACAATTACCAGCCGCCAACGAGGAAGACGAAACCCTCGCCGTGCTTCTCGGCGAAGTCGAAGCCTCGTTCTCCAACGCCGACGCTCGCATCCGCACCCTCGCCAGCGCCGACTTCAATATCTTTCGCGGCGTGGGTCGCAAGCAACTGCCCACCTCAATCGGGGGAGCGCTGATCCACGTGGCCGACCACACCCAGCGCCACGTCGGTCAAGTCGTCACAACAGCCAAGGTCCTCAAAGCCCGGCGAGGATGATGCCCCGCGAAGAGCGGGCCGACGCCTTCCCGCAGAACCGAATTTGTCCCCCGAATTCCACCATCGCACGAGCCGATTCTGGGTACGTCGATGATGCTCCAATCGCTGTTCTTCCCTGTCTTTATCTAAAACAAAATAAATAAGTTATTCGTTACCATCCCAAGAACCCTCAGGTGACGACAATCACAGCCTTTGCCGCTGCCAAAGCGCACCATACTTCGAGCTCTGAGGGAGAAATCCCCTCAGGTTGCCGGAGGACGTTTTGAACTGGCGCGACGACTACCGTTCCAAATGTATGAGCGCCTCGGAGGCGCTCCAGGCCGTACGATCCGGCGCTCGGGTCTGGATTCAATCGGGCTGCGGCACGCCGTCCCGACTCGTTGACGCCTTGGTTGCGCGGGCGCCCGCGGTCCGCGACGTCGAAGTCATCCACATGATGACTCTCGGTGCCGCCGACTACACCAAGCCCGAATACGAGGGCCGTTTCCGTCATCGCGGATTGTTCCTGGGCGCCAACGTGCGCGAAGCCGTTGCCGCAGGCCGGGCCGACTACACGCCGATCTTCCTCAGCGAAATCGAAGCGCTCTTTGAAACCGGAGCAATGCCGCTCGACGTCGTCCTGATGCACGTCTCGCCGCCCGACGCCCACGGCTTCGTCAGTCTCGGTACCACCGTCGATTGCACCATCACCGCAGCGCGCTGTGCCCCCATCGTGATCGCCGAAGTCAATGACCAGATGCCGCGCACGCATGGCGAGACGTTCATCCACGTCAGCCACATCTCGTCGATCGTCGAAACCTCGCATCCGCTTCCCGAACTTTGTAAAGAGCCGCTCACCGACCTCCATCTGCGCGTCGGCCGCAACGTGGCCTCCCTGATCCCCGACGGCGCGACGCTACAAACCGGTATAGGCGGCATCGGGGATGCAGTGCTGCAGTGTCTCGAAGGTAAGCATGACCTCGGCATCCACACCGAGCTCTTCTCCGACGGCGTCATCGACCTGGTCGAAAAGGGAGTCATCAACGGCGAGCGAAAGACGCTGCACCGCGGCAAGATCGTCGCCGCTTTCGTGCTGGGCAGCAAACGCCTCTTCGACTTCATCGACCACAACGCGAGCTGCGAGTTTCGCCCCATCGCCTACACCACCGATCCGTTTGTCGTAGCACAGAACGATCGCATGGTGGCCATCAATTCTGCTCTGCAGGTGGACCTGACCGGCCAGGTGTGCGCCGATTCGCTGGGAACCAAACCTTACAGCGGCTTCGGTGGCCAGCTCGATTTCATTCGCGGCGCAGCACGCTCCAGAGGCGGCGTGCCCATCATCGCGCTGCTATCAACGGCAAAACACGGGGACGTTTCGCGGATCGTGCCCGTCCTTGAACCCGGCGCCGGAGTGGTCACCTCGCGCGCCGACGTGCACTACGTCGTCACGGAACATGGCATTGCGCATTTGCACGGCAAGACTCTGCGCGAGCGGGCCGAAGCACTGATCGCGATCGCGAATCCGCGCTTTCGACAGGAACTCGAGGACTTTGCCGTGCGCGCGCATTATCTGGAACGCAAACCCGCTCTTGTCTGATCGCAAGAGGCTGCATAAGGAGGTACGAAAAGGCATGGACGCACAGCGGCCGGACCGAGGGTTGTTGCAGGTGGACGCCGATGAATGCAAAGGTTGCGGCCTCTGTATCGAGGCCTGTCCACCAAAGGTGATCGCTTTGAGCGAAAAGCTCAATCATTACGGCTATCGAACGGCGACATACGCGGGTTCTGGTTGCACGGCGTGCGGCATCTGCTTCCAGGTCTGTCCTGAGCCGGGAGCCATCACGGTGCTGCGGGCCCGCAATAAAGGAGCGAAAGCAGTCGAGTTTCGGGAGGCCGTGCCATGCGCAAGCAATTGATCAAGGGCAACGAGGCCATCGTCAAAAGCGCCATTCTTTCCGGATGCCGCGCCTTCTACGGCTATCCCATTACGCCGGCCAGCGAGATCGCCGAAGCCGCTGCGCTCTACATGCCGCAAGCGGGGGGCGTCTTTCTCCAGGCTGAAAGCGAAGTCGCCGCCATCAACATGCTCTATGGGGCATCGTCCGCGGGCGTCCGCTGCATGACCGCATCGAGCGGTCCCGGCATCAGTCTCATGCAGGAAGGCGTAAGCTACATGGCTGGCGCCGAGCTGCCTTGTGTCATCGCCGACATCACGCGTGGCGGGCCGGGCCTGGGCAACATCGCCGCCGAGCAAAGCGATTACCACCAGGTCGTGAAGGGGGGCGGCAACGGCAACTATCGCACTCTGGTCCTCGCACCAAGCTCCGCGCAGGAGATGGCCGACCTCACCGCTCTATCTTTTGACCTCGCCGACCGCTACCGTAATCCCGTCGTCCTGCTTGCCGACGGATTTGTCGGCCAGATGATGGAGCCCGTCGAGTTCCTAAGCGCTGCCGTCGCTCCGCACACACCGCCGTGGGCGGTCACAGGCACCGCCACGTCCCGCAACAACTTCATCACCTCGCTGCATCTCGATCCCGACGAGCTCGAAGCCCACATCCGCGACCTCGAGACAAAATATCGCAGTGCAGAGCAGTGCGAGACGCGCGCCGAAGAATGCCGCACCGACGACGCCGAGATCGTGCTCGTCGGCTATGGCATCGTTGGTCGCATCCTCAAAGCTGTCACCGCCGAAGCGCGCGCCGAAGGAATCAAAGTCGGCGTGTTGCGCCCCATCTCGCTCTATCCCTTCCCGGCTCCTCACTTCCGAAAACTCGCCGAGCGCGCGCGCGTCTTCCTCGTCGTCGAAATGAGTAACGGGCAGATTCTTGAGGACGTTCGCCTCGCACTCAACGGAGCGTGTCCCGTCGAATTCTTCAGCCGCGTGGGCGGCAACGTTCCATCGCACGCCGAGGTACTTGGTCTGGTCCGGAATCTGGCGAAGCAAATCCCTTCATCCAAGCTGCGCAGAGAGGAAGTCCTGACCCATGCCTAACGATCTGCTTCCCGACTACGAAATCGCCCACAGCAAAGCGAAATCCTTCTTCACGACCTACGAGCGCAAGGAAGACCTGCAGCACCAAACCCACTATTGCCCCGGATGCGGCCACGGCACCATCAGCAAAATGCTGGCGCGCGCCATCGACGAGCTCGCCATTCAGGACCGCACCATCCTCATCAGCCCCGTCGGCTGCTCTGTCTTCGGCTACTACTACTTCGACGTAGGGAATATCCAGGCTGCCCATGGGCGCGCATCGGCTGTAGCCACTGCAGTCAAGCGCAGCAGGGAAGACAGCATCGTCATAAGCTATCAGGGCGACGGCGACCTCTCCGCCATCGGTTCGGCAGAGATTCTCCACACCGCCAATCGCGGCGAAAACATCACTGTCATCTTCGTCAACAACGCCGTCTACAGCATGACCGGTGGACAGATTGCGCCGACCACGCTGCTGGGGCAGAGGAGCACCACCTCACCCCGCGGCCGAAGTGCGCGGAACGAAGGCTATCCGCTCCACATGTGCGAATTGCTGGCCACTCTGCAGGCGCCCGTCTACATCGAGCGCGTAGGCCTTGGCGACAATAAACAAATTGCGCAAGCAACACGATCAATCCGCCGCGCTCTCGAGAATCAGGTCCGCGGGCTCGGCTTCTCGCTTATTGAAGTGCTCTCACCCTGCCCCACCATCTGGAAGATGCCGCCCGTGGACGCACAGCACTGGGTACGCGACGTGATGGAGAAGACCTTCCCGCTCGGTGTCTATCGCGACCGGACAAAAGAAGCCGAACCGTGGACCCCTGGCGAACCGGCTCCTGATCTCGCCGCACTCCCAGCGATCCTCGACCTTGAGCAGGAAGACACAGGGCAGCACGAACCAGCGCTCAAGGCGCCGGCCTCCTGCCCGGAATTTGCAGGGCATCAAGTACCATCGCTCAGCTCACAGACGCTCTGCCCAAATCCCGACCTGCACGTCCGCGTCGCCGGCTTCGGCGGCCAGGGCGTTCTGTTGCTCGGCGAAGTCCTCGCCGAGGCCGGCCTCGATGCCGGTCTCGAAGTCTCCTGGCTCCCCTCGTACGGCCCCGAAATGCGCTCCGGCACGTCGAACTGCCACGTCCGCATCGCGCGTGAACCCATCGATTCGCCGCTGGTCACCGCTCCCAGTATTCTGATCGCTATGAACGAGCCCTCGCTCAAAAAATTCGATGCCAATGTCGAGCGCGGTGGCTGGGTCGTCTATAACGGCGACGTGTTTCCGGAGGAATGTGTCCGCGAAGACGTGCACGTCCTCGCGCTGCCCTTTACCCGCATTGCCGACGAACTAGGCGACGCGCGTGCAGCCAATATGGTCATGCTCGGCGCACTGCTCGAGATCACCGGCGTCCTGCCGCAGGCGAACGTCAAGGCCGCGCTGCGTCGGCTGGTCAAGAACCCGCGCTGGTTCGGACTGGACGAGCTTGCCTTGAAGCGCGGAAGGGAACTGTTCCGGGAATCGCTTCAGGAGGGGTGACGTGAAAGCGGACGCCGATCCAAATCTCATCGTCCACTTTGGCGGCCAATACATGCCGCTGGCCGAAGCCCGCGTAGGCATTCTAACCCACGCACTCCACTACGGCACCGGAGTCTTCGAGGGCATTCGCGCCCACTGGGACGATCCGGCGCAGCAGCTCTTCGTCCTGCGCCCCGCAGAACACTATGAGCGCTGGCGACAGAACTGCGGCATCCTGCGCATCGGCCTGTCCTTGTCCACCGAGGAGTTGTGTACCATCACCGTCGAGCTGATGCGTCGCAACGCATTCCACACCAACGTCTACATCCGCCCCCTCGCCTACAAATCCGCTGAGCGCGTCGGTGTGAGCCCCGACGATCAGGATGCTCTTGCCATCGTCGCTCTGCCGTTCGGCGACTATCTGCAGGCGGAGAAGGGAATTCACGCCGGCGTCAGCTCCTGGCGTCGTATCGAAGACAACGCCATTCCCGCGCGAGCCAAGATCTGCGGCGCTTACGTCAACAGCGCCCTCGCCAGCGACGAAGCACGGCAGAACGGATTCGATGAAGCCATCCTGCTCAGCGAAGACGGCCACGTCGCTGAAGGCGCCACCTGCAACCTCTTCATGGTGCGCGAGGGAAGGCTGATCACCCCGCCGGTCTATGAAAACGTCCTCGAAGGCATCACGCGGGACTGTGTCCTGCAGCTGGCACAGCGCGAACTTGGCCTGCAGGTCATAGAGCGGCCGATCGATCGCAGCGAGCTCTATCGAAGCGATGAACTCTTCCTTACAGGAACAGCCGTCGGCATCGCACCAGTCGTCCGTGTGGATCACCGGCTGGTGCGCGCCGGAGAAATCGGCGTCATCACGCGCGACATACAGCGGCTCTACATCGAGGCGACTCGAGGCCATATCGAGACCTACCGGACGTGGCTGGTTCCGGTCTACGACCAACAACAGCAACCAGGGTCGAACGAGACATCACTCCTGGTAGAGACAGCTGTGAATTAAGCAGAAGCCAGGACAACCCCGTCCGCACCCGATGCAGTGAAAGGGTGAAACGCATGCTGACAACAACCATCACAGGCAACGCCTACGACGTGGCCCTTGAGAATTTCGATGCCGCGGCCAACGCGCTGGAACTCCACAGCGACATCCGCGAGATGATCAAGTACCCGGAACGGATCCTCACCGTCACGGTGCCGGTCCGTATGGACGACGGGCACATCCACAGATTTGAAGCCTATCGCGTGCAGCACAGCTCGGTCCGCGGACCCTCCAAGGGTGGAATCCGCTACCACCCGCAGGTCACGCTCGATGAAGTGAAGGCACTGGCCACCTGGATGACCTGGAAGTGCGCGGTCGTCAACATCCCCTTCGGCGGCGGCAAGGGCGGCGTCACCTGCGATCCCAAGCACATGTCGCAGGGTGAGCTCGAGCGGATGACGCGCCGCTACACCAGCGCGATTCTTCCCCTGATCGGGCCGGAGCAGGATATTCCCGCGCCCGATGTCTACACCAACTCGCAGACCATGGCCTGGATCATGGACACCTACAGCATGACCAAGGGCTATCCAATTCCTGGCGTCGTCACCGGCAAGCCGATCTGCCTCGGCGGATCTCTGGGACGCAACGAAGCCACCGGCCGCGGCGTCTTCAACACCATCGAATGCGCCTGCGAACATCTGCGCATGCAGCTCAAGGGCGCGACCGTCGTCGTGCAGGGCTTCGGCAACGCCGGCTCTATTGCCGCGCAGCTTCTCCACGATGCAGGAGCGAAGGTCATCGCGGTCAGCGACTCGACGGGAGACATCTTCAATCCGCACGGTCTCGACATACATAACCTCCTCCACCTCAAAGCGCTCACCGGTCGTGTCGCAGGGTTCCCCGATGCGGAGAGCATCCGTCCCGAAGAGCTTCTCGCCCTCGAGTGCGACATCCTGGTGCCTGCTGCGCTGGAGAACGTGATTCACGCCCAGAACGCCGAAACCATTCGGACTCGCATCGTCGCTGAAGCCGCCAACGGCCCCGTCACTCCCGCCGCCGACAGAATTCTCGAGAGGAAGGGCGTCTTCCTGATTCCCGACATTCTTTGCAATGCGGGCGGCGTCACCGTCTCCTACTTCGAATGGGTGCAGGACGAACAGCACCTCTTCTGGGAGGCGCAGGACGTCTACAACCGGCTCGAGCGGGTGATGAAGACGGCCTTCCGCGAAGTTCTCAAGATTCACGAAGAGCGGAATGTGCCGATGCGCATTGCCGCCAATATGCTCGGCGTGGGCCGTGTCGCCGAAGGCGTCAAGATTCGCGGCATCTATCCGTAGGACTCCCGTGGGCCGTGGTCGCAGGGAATCGCGGCCGCGGCCCACAGACCTTTGCCGTGCAATTCTCCCGATGAAATCACAGAAGATAATCGCTCTTTTCGTATTTCTGACTTGGCTACTGCCGACAGCAATGGCGAGGGCAACTGACCTAGTCGCTTTCACAATCGTGGACCGGGTTCAGTTTTCAGTGCCGGGCGACTGGCCAGTGATAGCAAACAAGTCTACGAGTGAAAAGACGGTATTTGCGTTCCAATCCCAAACACCGCCGACAAGGGCACTTCGGATTCCTCAAACTTGTCGATCATCGCTTCGGACTTGAAGTCTGCTCAGGATAGAGGCGCTTTCCAAAACCAAGCGCCAAGCACCAATCACGATGCGCAGGAGAAGAACCTAGTAGAAGGCTGGGGATGTGCTACACTCTCGGCGACACAACGTTCAACCCAGACTGACTATGTGATCTGGGGTTGTCGTCGCGTAATCGCCAACTGCGGCGTCTCCATTCGCATAGCGTGGCCCCACCTTCCTAAGAACCCTCCTGATTACGACAGGCAGATGGAGACTGTTCTTTCGAGCTTCCTCACGAGTGTCGGCCCATTAAAGGTCTTCCAAAATCCGGGATTCTGCGCCACCCGATCAATTGAACGTCGCCACCTATCCTAACTTCGCAGCAAAGAAAAGCGTTCGCGCGCCCCTCGTCGGAACGCGAAAAATTCAGGAGCGCAGCGTGTCGATCTCGCTCACGTTGTTCCCCACGTGATCCAGGATGTGCCCCATCTTCTCCTGCTTCGTCTTCAGATAGCGCTCGAAACTCTCCTGCGGCTCGACCTCCGCCGACACACGCTCGGTTACCGCAATGCCAGCTGACTCCAGCGCCGCCACCTTCTCCGGATTGTTCGTGATCAGCCGAACCTTCTTGACGCCCAACTGCTTCAGCACCTCGGCAGGCAGCTCGTACTCGCGGCAGTCGGGAGCATAGCCCAGTTCGACATTCGCTTCGACTGTATCCAGCCCATGATCTTGCAGTTCGTAGGCTTTCAGTTTCGCCATCAGGCCGATGCCGCGTCCTTCCTGCTGCTCGTAGAGCAGAATGCCCGCGCCCTCTTCGGCGATCTTGCTCAGCGCCAGCTCCAGCTGCAGCCGGCAATCGCAGCGCAGCGATCCAAACACATCGCCGGTCAGGCACTGCGAGTGGATGCGCACGATCGGCGGTGCGCCGTGAATGTCGCCCATCACCAGTGCGACGAGGCCCTCGGTCTTCTTGCCCGATTGCGCTCCATGCTCGCAGCACGGACGCGGTGCCGGCAACACGCCCTCAAAGCCGAGGATGCGGAATGGGCCCCAACGGGTCGGGAATTCGGCTTCGGCGATCTTGTTCACGCTCTCAAACGGCATAGCTCTATTTTACTTGGCCCCGACTTGTCCCAGAGTTGCCACCGTCACAGGCCATGCAATCGCTGGTACCAGGCACCACCCGCCCCAACACCCCAATGCCTGCGTTCCCGACAAGGCAGCATGAACCTTCGCGTTGAGCACCGGCCTCTCGCCCGGATATGGCCCGCCCCACTTCTCGAACGCGATACAGTGGTGCAAGTGACCAACACTCTGCTGATCATTACGCTGCTGGTGAAGCTCGGCGTGGCTGCCGCAGTAGCCAGCGCACTGGCGCGGTCGCGCACGTTTCAAGGACTGCTCTTTGCCGAGAAGCGCCGCCATAGCCAGACCGCTGCCATGCTGGCGTTTTTTCTGGTGCCGCTGACCCTGGGCGTGTGGGTGCGGACCAAGGTCGCGAACTTTCTTGCCGCCGACATCTCCTTCGAAACGGTCATCCTGCTTGGGCTCTTGGTGGGGCCAGGCTGGGCAATGCTCGGCGGCGCAGTGCTGTCCGTGCCGGCCGTGATTCACGGCGAGTACCTGGCGCTGCCGTTCAATCTGGCGCTCGGGCTGGCTGCAGGAATTCTGGGCCGGTTTATCGAGATGGAGGAAATCTGGTCGTTTACGCCGTTCATCGACCTGAGCCTCTATCGCTGGATCAGGAGAAACCTGCGCAAGCCGCGCATCGACCGCCAATTCCTGATGCTTTTCATCATCGCGCTCATGGAGATTTGCCGCGAGTGGATCGCCCAAAACGTGCCGAGCCGCAGCGGGCCGCGACGGCTGTTTGCCCTGCACGCGCCGAACTTCGGTTTGCAGGTGCCGGTCTTGTTGTGCGCGCCGATGGTCGTGGGCATTGCGCTCAAGGTGTGGAACGCGCTGCGCATCGAACTCAAGCTCGAGGAACAAAAGCGCCTTCTGCTCGAAGCCCGCCTTGACGCATTGCAGCGCCAGATCAATCCGCACTTTCTGTTCAACACGCTCAACTCGATTGCGTCTCTCGTCCGAGTCAAGCCTGAGCTGGCCCGCGAAATGACCGTGAAGCTGGCCAACATACTCCGCGCGCTGCTCAAAGATCACGACACCTACGTGCCCCTAAGCGACGAACTCAGCTTCACCGATGATTACCTGGACATCGAAGTCGTGCGCTTCGGTGCCGATAAGCTGCGCGTCGAGAAAGAAATCGATCCCCGCACACTCGAAGTTTTGGTGCCCAGCATCCTGCTCCAGCCACTGATCGAAAACAGCATCAAGCACGGGCTCGAGCCGCGCATCAACGGAGGCACGGTTACGCTCCGTAGCAAACTCGAAGGCGACCATGTGCGCATCGAAGTGGCCGACGATGGTGTGGGCATCGGCAGCCGCCCGCAATCCGCGCTGCAGCGCACCGGCAACGGCATCGGCATCAAGAATGTGCAGGAGCGTCTCGAAGTTCTCTACGGCAACCAGGCCAGCTTCAGTGTCGTCAGCAATCCCGGCCGCGGCACGCTGGTCTCGATCGAGATCCCAACCAGCCTCCCCGACGCCCCATAGTACCTCAGTTTCCGAGAGTGGCTGCGGAGGGAGCAGGGGGTTTCAACCCCCTGAAAGGCAGGCTCGAATCTCAGGGCCTTCAGGCCCGGATTGAAGCATTTTGCAAAGGAAGTACAACTGCAGTCATAGCCCGTTCAGCGCTTCGCCGTCAGCGCAAGCACCGCATACCCCGTCGCTGCATCGCTCATAAACATGCCCACATTCGACTGCGGGTCGCGATTCTTGTTCAGCGACCACGCCGGCCACGCGCCCGTCGTCTTGTCCTGATTCGCAACCAGCCAGCCAAGTCCGCGCGAAAGATAAGAGGTCGAGATGTGATTCGCCTCCAGCGCCAGCGCCACCATCGCCGTTGCATAGCCATCCGGCTTGGTCTCCAGCGGTGTTTTGTCGCGCCGTTGCCACGTCCCAAGATCGGCGAGACTCCAGCCCCCGTCGTCGCGCTGCTTGCCGTAAATCTCTGCGAGCAGTGCCTTGCGTTGCGGCTGCGTCAGCAACCCGGAGAACTGCGCCGACGCCCACAGCACGACTATCTTGTTCAGCAGCGGCTGCGCCTCGTAGTGGCCCAGCAGATAGACACGCAATGCCGCCAGGTTACCCACAATGTTCGGATCGCTGCGGTAGTTGTCCGGCGCGTTCGCCGCCACCTCCGCCAGCATCGCGGCCCAGTAGTACTCCGACTCCTTCGACTCCCACGGCGTGTACTCGAAGTTCTGCCACACCCATGCGCCGGCGGTTTCTCCAGTCTTCGATTGCAGCGCCCACATGTTGTCGAAGGCCAGACGCGTGACATCGCGCAGATGCCCGCGCCGCGTGTCATAGCTGGCCAAAATCACCGCGTTCAAAACCGATTCAGCGTTGCGCGATTCGATCTCTTTCCCGGCGCCGTACACCGCATCGCTGTAGAAAGGCTGAACGTCCTTCCACATGCGCACGCGCTTCTCCACACTGGCCAGCATCGCCGTTTCCGCCGTTGTTGGCTCGTCCCCCAGTTCGTGCAGCACCGGTCGCGCCAACGCAAACGCCGCTTGCGTATGACAAGAGACGCACAGAGTGCCATGGTCCTTCTGCGCGCGATCCCAGGTCTGCCACCACACCTCGCGGCTGTCGAGATACTTCGCCGCTGCCTGCCGATCCCACTCAGGCGCAGGAGGAGTCGCTCCTTTGTCAGCAGCATTGGCGATGCCGGCAGAGAGCACAGCCACAACGCCGGCTGCGAGCAGAGAACTGAAGCGCAATACTGTCGACACGTTCGGACCTCCATGGGGCGAAACGACTCAATATAGGTGGGGAAAACGGTTCTTCTCAAGCATAGCGCTCTTTCGCCTTGTCGAGAACCAGCGCCGAGCCTGTTCCCAAAAGGGCGTACATCCCGAATGTGCGCGTCTGTTCCCTCCGAGTTAACCCGGTGTCCCCGTCTTGCACAGGCTCGCGCGCTATGCTCGAAAGATGGTGCGCTTCACTGTGCTGGCGTCTGGTTCCAAAGGCAACAGCACAGTTGTGTCGGGTGGCCGCACGCGCATTCTCGTCGACGCCGGTCTGAGCTGCCGCGAGCTCTTCAAGCGCATGAAGGCCGCCGGCGAAGATCCCGCCACCCTCGACGCCATCATCATCACGCATGAGCATCAGGACCACGTCAACGGCTTGGGCGTCACCGCCCGCAAGCTGGGTATCCCCGTCTACTTCACTGAGGGTACGCACCGCGCCTGGATGCGCTGGCTCACGCCGCGCCGCCAGATGACCTATAAGCAATGGCTGGAAGAGTGCCGCCGGCAAGCCGCAGCCCGCCAGGCCGAAACAGAACCCAGTGAAGGCGATCCCGACGATATCGAGGTCGGAGCCGACCCCGTCTCGTCCGCCGAAGAAACCGCATGCGATGCGCCCGAGGCTCCCGAACCACCCAGGCCCGAGAAAGACCCCACGTTCCTGCCCTCGGTTCAGTACTTCCAGGCCGGCCAGTCCCTGCAGATCGGCGACATCCTGGTCAGCCCGTTCACCATTCCTCACGACGCCGTCGACCCTGTCGGCTTCGTCTTCCAGGCCGAAGGGGTGCGAATGGCAGTTGCCACCGATCTCGGTTACGTCACGCCCAACGTCAAAGCGCAGCTCAAAAAGCTGGATTTGCTGCTTTTAGAGTCCAACCATGACCTTGAAATGCTTCGCGACGGGCCCTATCCCTGGTCGGTCAAGCAGCGTGTCCTCTCGCGCGTCGGCCATTTGTCCAACGAGGCCGCCGCACAATTCCTTGAGACCGAATACGATGGCCAGGCCACCTACGTCATTCTTGGTCATCTCTCTGAAAGCAATAATCTTCCAGATTTGGCCCGAGTCACGGCCGAACGCGCTCTGAACGGTCGCGCCAGCCTCCTGGCCAACCGGCTGTTGCTGGCAGCGCAACACGAGCCCATGTTACCAGTGTGCTTTTAGGTCATTTCGGGTAAAATAGGGACACGGTATCACTCTGGAAGCAGGTAGTTTGGCTGGCGGCGTTGCCCGAGAAATTCGATCGGAGCCCCCCAGGCCGGATCAAACCCACGCAACGAAGCATCCAATCGGTACGTGCAGCTCTTGCCGCGCAAGGTGCGCTCGATCAGAGAAAGTTGCACTGATCCTCCAGTGAAGTGAGTCCAACATTTATGGCAAAGAATCGATGCAATGACCGGGTAGTTGGTGCCATTCTGGCAAGCTGGCGCTATGACATCTCGGGGATCTCGCCGGAGATGCGCCGCGACTACGAGCAACATCTTGCTGACTGCACCCAGTGCAGTGCTCGTCAGAAGTTTCATCGCGGCCTCGACGTAACCTTGCTGGTGTTGACGGGCCTCTCGGTATTTTTCTCGGTATTCGCGCTGGCCGTTCTCATGCACGTCAAGCCCCTCGAACACGTTGCAGTCAACATGCTCGGTCTCGATATGTTCGACATGTATCACATGCTGGTGTCGGCAGCGATCGCCGGCGTCTGCTTCTCTGTGATCGCCTTTGCCCTCGTGGCTATGGCTACCCCCGCGCCAACCTATCTCAGCGGCATCGCGGCGGAGCGTGCCAAGCTGATCGAAGCGCGCCTGCCCGACGCCATTAAGAGCCTGCGCCCGCGCTAACCTGAAACATCGCTAATGCTCGAAGGCCTCCCGCGCGGGAGGCCTTCGTGTTTTTCGGAATCCTCTCGTGCCCTACTTCGCCACCGCCACCCGCAGATCCCCGCCCGTCATCTCCTTCGGCAGTCCCAGCTTCAGCAGATTCAGCAGCGTCGGAGAAATATCTCTCAGCGACCCATCCGTCCGCAGCCGATAATGGCTGGCCTCTTCGCTCACATAGATCATCGGCACCGGGTTCGTCGTATGCGCCGTGTGCGGCCCGCCGCTCACCGGATCGACCATCAGCTCCGCGTTCCCATGATCGGCCGTAATCAGCCAGCTCCCGTTCTTTTCTTTGATCGCCTTGTAGATCCGGCCCAGCTGCGCGTCCACCGCTTCGCAGGCCTTGATCGTCGGCTCCAGCTTTCCCGAGTGGCCCACCATGTCGGCATTCGCGAAGTTCGCAACAACAAGATCGAACGCCGTATCGTCGATCGCCTTCACAATCGTGTCGCCGATCGCTTCCGCCTTCATCTCCGGTGCCAGATCGTAGGTCGCCACCTTCAGCGAAGGAATCATCGTGCGGTCTTCGCCGGGGAAGGGCTTCTCGATGCCGCCGTTAAAGAAATACGTCACGTGCGCAAACTTCTCCGTCTCCGCCACGCGCAGGTTGCGCAGCTGATGTGCCGACAAAATGTTCGCCAGAATGTTGTCCATCGACTCCGGCAGAATCACCAGGGGCAGTTCGTACAGCTTGTCGTACTGCGTCATGCACACGTAGTGCAGGTTCTTCGGAATCTCGCTGCGCGGAATCGTCTCGTCCAGCGACTCCCACGCATCCAGATCGCACCCGCCCTTCTTGTTCAGTCCGCTCTCCCGCGCCAGCACGCGCGTAATCTGCCGCGCCCGATCCGCCCGAAAATTAAAGTTCAGGCACACATCCTCGTCGCGAATCTGCCCCACCGGCTTGCCCGCGCCATCCACAACAACGAACGGAATCAAAAACTCATCCGTCACGTTGTTGTTGTAGCTCTCCTTGATCCGCGCAACTGGATTGGCATGCGCCCCGCCCTCCGCCTTGCCATGCACCATGGCGTCGAACGCCTTTTTCTCGCGCTCCCAGCGCTTGTCGCGGTCCATCGCATAGTAGCGGCCGTTGATCGTCGCCACTTTGCCCACGCCGTACTCGCGCATCTTCTGTTCGAGCCCTGCAATATAACCCGCGCCCGACGTCGGCAGCGTGTCCCGCCCATCCATAAAGGCGTGGACAAACACGCGCTCCAGGCCATACTCTTTCGCCGTCCGCAGCAATGCATAGAGATGCTCCTGGTGCGAGTGCACGCCGCCGTCCGAAACCAGGCCGAACAGATGCAGTTGCCGCCCGCCCTCACGCGCCCGCTGCATTGCCTGCACAATGGTTGGGTTCTTGTGGAACTCGCCCTTGGCGATCAGCATGTCGATGCGCGTAATGTCCATCTGCACAATGCGCCCCGCGCCGATATTCAGGTGACCGACTTCGCTGTTGCCCATCTGCCCATCGGGCAGTCCGACAAAATGTTCCGACGCGCGAATCAGCGTGTTGGGGAACTCGCGCAGCAGCTTGTCATACGAAGGTTTGCGCGCGAGTGCAATGGCGTTGTTCGCGGTTTCGGCGCGGTAGCCCCATCCGTCCAGGATGGTCAGAACCAGTGGATGCTTGGGCACGAAGAAGTTACCTCGATATCGATGGAGATGTCCTGCCCCAAGAATAAATGCCAGACCAGCGGCCAACGTTGTGCCCGCGCGCACGGCTGTTCAACAACAGATCCACCGCGGCGATATTCGCCATCCAACCTTCCGGCAGCGCCTTGCGCTAGGACTGCAACCTGGCGCAGTCCACCCACTATACACAGAAATCGCCACCCCAACAGGATCAGGCAAAAAATAGGCAGAATCGGGATAGCACCCCACAAGCCCTCTTGCGTACTCTCTTCAGTGGAGGGTCGCCCCCGGTTGCGCCGACACGCTCCACAACAAACACGCAGAGGTTCCTATGTACAAGGCAAAAGCCTATTCCGTCGCCAGCGCCACTTCCCCTTTTAAGTCCGACTCGATCACCCGACGCCATCCCACCAACCACGACGTGCAAATCGAAATTCTCTTTTGCGGCATCTGCCACTCCGACCTCCACCAGGCGCGTAATGAGTGGAGCGGCGTCATGCCCACGGTCTACCCCTGTGTGCCCGGCCACGAGATCGTCGGTCGCGTCACCAAGGTTGGCTCCGCTGTCACCAAATTCAAGGCCGGCGATCTAGCCGCCGTCGGCTGCCTCGTCGACTCCGACCGCACCTGCCCCGAGTGCCAGGCCGGCCAGGAACAGTTCTGCCCCAATATCACCCTCACTTACAATTTCCCCGACAAGCATCTGGGCGGCGTCACCCACGGCGGCTACTCCGACAGCATCGTCGTCGACCAGCGCTTCGTCCTCCGCGTTCCCTCGAATCTCAATCTTGCCGGAACCGCGCCGCTGCTCTGCGCCGGCATCACCACCTATTCGCCCATGCACCACTGGGGCGTCACCAAAGGCAAGAAGGTCGGCGTGGTCGGACTCGGGGGACTCGGCCACATGGGCGTCAAGTTCGCGCACGCGCTCGGCGCGCACACCGTGGTCTTCACCACCTCGCCCAGCAAGAAGGACGACGCACTGCGTCTTGGAGCCAACGAAGTAGTCGTCTCGCGCAACGCCGACGAGATGGCCAAACATGCCGGCAGCTTCGACTTCATTCTCGATGCCGTCTCCGCCGACCACGACATCAACGCCTACATCCAGCTTCTGCGCCGCGACGGCAACCTTACGCTCGTCGGTGCGCCGGAGAAGCCGCTTCAGGTTTCGTCCTTCGGTCTCATCTTCGGGCGTCGCAGCCTCTCAGGCTCGCCCATCGGCGGTCTGCCCGAGACGCAGCAGATGCTCGATTTCTGCGGCCAGCACAACATCACTTCGGACGTCGAGGTCATTCCGATCCAGAAAGTCAACGAAGCCTACGAACGCCTTCTCAAGTCGGATGTGAAGTACCGCTTCTCGATCGACATGGCTTCGCTCAAGTCGGAGTAGAACGCGTGCTGAACGCGTCGCCGATCGCAATTCCTGAGTCGCAATTCCCTGAGTCACTGGGGCCGCAGGCCACAGCAACTCAGCAATTGCCGCAGGCACGGCTCTGCGAGCCGCGCCTGCGGTCTCGGGTCTGGAGCCCAGCAGCGCCCAAAGCCGCTGCGGCCCTCCAGACCCGAACCGAGGAGAAGAAAAAATGGAAATCAAGCGCGCAGGTTCGCGTCCCTCCGCCAAGGGCCCGGCAGACTGGTTCACCGGCACGGTCCGCATCGATCCGCTCTTTGAAGCGCCCGAGCCCGCGCGTGTCGCCGGGGCGCAGGTCACCTTCGAGCCCGGTGCGCGGACGGCGTGGCACACTCATCCGCTCGGCCAGACCCTCATCGTCACCTCCGGCTGCGGCCGCGTGCAGCGCTGGGGCTCGCCCATCGAGGAGATCCGGCCCGGCGATGTCGTCTGGTTTGCGCCCGGCGAAAAGCATTGGCATGGAGCGGCGCCTACAACGGCAATGACCCACATCGCCATCCAGGAGAAGCTCGACGGTAAGACCGTCGACTGGCTCGAGCACGTCAGCGACGAGCAGTATCAGGCGTAGGTCCCACCCAAAAAGGATTCTCCCTTGTCCCTCAGTATCCGCGTCCCTCAGCGCATCCGAATCAACGGACCCTCCGCCTGTCTGCCGAAAGTGACAATCACCACCGCAGATCCGCTCGGCCCCTGATTCCGCATCGAAGTGTGCACAATGGGACAGAATTTCCGCGTTCTCCGCCGCACAATCGATCCCAAATCTTCGGTGAGGTGCGCGATGCAGGATCGCCGGCAAATCCCCCTCGTACGACTCTTGCTCGTCGATGATGACCCTTTGATTCAATCCTCGATGGCTGCGGCGCTCGGTGAGATCGGTTTTTCCGTTCGATCGGCCGAAGACGGGCTTGTCGCACTGGCTCAAATCCGCAGAGAAATCCCCGACATCCTTCTTTCCGATCTCAACATGCCGCGTATGTCCGGCTTCGAATTGCTCCGCGTCGTGCGCCGCCACTTTCCTTCCATCCACCTCATCGCCATGAGCGGAGCATTCTCCGGCAATGAGGTGCCTTCCGGGGTTATCGCCGACGCCTTCTATCAAAAAGCCAGCGGGATGCGCTGCTTGCTCCGGATCATCGAACGCTTCCCCCAGCTGCCCCCGTTGCCCGTGCACCAGCGAACTGCCTCGGCGCCACTCTGGATCCTTCGCAACGGATACGACGCCTCCGGAGAACCCTGCGTCTCGATCGTTTGCCCGCAATGCCGGCGCGCCTTCCAGCAGCAGATCGGCGGTTCCCTCAGCCTCGTTCGAGAAGTGCAGTGCGCGTATTGCCGCACTACGGTCTACTACGCCATCGTCGAGCCCGTCGATCGGTCTCCCGCAGCGGCGTTTCCAAGAGCCCGTCGCACGACGGATCCAGCCAGTCAGTCTCAGTTACACACTTGAATCCGAGATCTTCCCAGGGGGTGTGCTCCGGTCGACGACGGAGGGAGCGGGGGCCTTCAGGCCTCTAAACTCACAACAAAATAGGACGTGTCATTCTGAGCGAACGGGGCCCCGAACGTAGTTCAGTTCCGAGGTGGTGAGCCGAAGAATCTGCATTTGCCTTTCCAGATGTATGCTGCGACGAGCAGTGCCCTGCAAGAGGTCGTGTCGTTCCGTGCATCCCGTAAAGTCTGGTAGCTGATTCGCAAAGTAATAACTAAAGGCTCGCCGACACTTGGGGAGTAATCGGCAGCGGTAAGTGCTTCAGCGATTTGGCGTGAACCGAGAAAGAAAGCTGGATCGCTCGCCCCGCGCTGCGTCGGCGTTAGACTCAAATCTCAGAGGCTTGCGATGGAAGGGTCAACTCTCGGCGCGATCCAGGCCAGTGAGGGATTGCTCGCTGTGATTCACCGCAACTGCAAGTCAAAATCGCTCGACTAAAAAGGTCCAATCGCCTGGAGCGTGCAGGACGAAAAGGGGTGCTGCGAGTTGACCAAGGACATAATGGCCATGCCAACACGGGTGGTGGTTACATCGTGATCGGTGTTTCGGAGGCGGAAACAGAATTTCGCCTTGAAGGTCTAGCGCCGGACCAAGCCGGGACGTTCGAGTCCTCGCAAATCTGCAGGTTTGTGCAGAACTACGCAGATCCCCCGGTGAACGTGCGGGTAATGAAGGTGACCGTTCAAGGGCTCGTGCTTGTGGTTTTGGAGATTCCAGATTCGCTGATACTCCACACTTATGTCAGAAGGCTTTTCCAGATGTGCTCCGGGAAAGAGAACTGTGTGTGAGAACCGACAACAATGAATCCGCCCCGATCAAGTCTTCAGCGGATTTCCGCGCTCGAATTGAAACTTCGATCCGTAATCGAACAGACTCGCTGCTCTCCTCCTTTCGGACGATCCTCAAGGGATCGGAAGGCTGGGAGAGTGCGTCCCCAACGGACGAGGAGCAATTCCTGGACCAAATCGACGAAGCACAGGCCCAGTTTGACCGCCGAAATCCTCTCAACAAGGAGAGGAGCCATACCGATTTCATAGAGACGGTGTTTAAGCCGATGACATTCGACAAATACCGATTCGCTACAAACAAGCTGGAATATGCGGCCCAGGATGCGCACGTTGATTTGGTTGGGTGGCCATTTCTCATTTTTCCAAGCACCCGTAGAGAGCTCCTCTCGCAAACAAGTGAAGGAATCGAGGTGTTGATCAGCACCACGGACTTCGCCAATCAGGACATCTCAGATTTCTGGCGATTGAACGAATCCGGATTGTTTTACAAGCGAGAACTCACCCCGACGATCAACATGCCGCCGGCCTCAACCTCTGCCCCGCGGGTCTTGTGGCAATTTGCAGAAGCGATCTACTGCCTGAACCGCCTCTACCAGCGGCTGCTTTCAGATTCAGATTTGATAACGCTCAGTGTCACGATTCATAGAACACGGGGAAGAGCGCTGGTGTGGCAGGAAAAGGGCTTTCACTACAGTACGTACCAGGCCAATAGACCGCAAATTGAGGTACGAGCCACGCATTCCTTGACGGAATGGCGGGCAAGCCTTGAGGACCATGCAGTCGAGCTTTCGCGTGAGGTCTTTCGTTGTTTTCAGCTCGAGAATCCGGACGAGACCATGATGCGCACTCAAATCCGAAACATCTTGCAAAGGAGACTCTGAGCCAAACCCAGAGAAGATGCCATGAAGATTGTGCCCGTGATCAAATCCAGCGATTTGTCCCGGTCAGTGCACTTCTACACCCAGGTCCTCGATTTCGAGTACAAGTGGCCCGGCCACGAAGAGCAGGAAAAAGCCAACGGAGTGGCTCATCTGACCAAAGATGGCGCCGAGCTGCTGCTCTCGCGCCATGCCGGCGATGGCGTCTTCGGTTCCGTCAATCGCGTCTTTGTCGACGATGTCGACGAGCGCTACGCGACCTTTCGTGCGCGCGGTCTCGATACGACCCAGCGGCCTGAGTCTCCGCTTCATACCGCGCCCGTGAATCAGACCTGGGGCCTGCGTGAATTTGCCGTCGTCGATCCCGACGGCAACGGCCTCTGCTTCTGCGCGCCAATCCGCTGAAACGACACGCCCATGCAGCCTTGACTCGACCGCCCCGCGGAGTTCCAATGAGAACAGCGCATGCGCTTTCCCCGTAAGGAAGGAGGAACGTATGAGCCGTGTCACCGCCCGCCTGCTTTACTGGTCTCCCAGGATCCTGTCCATCGCGTTCGCAATCTTCTTAAGCCTGTTCGCGCTTGATGTTTTCAACGAGGTTCACGGATTCTGGCGGATCGTGCTCGCGTTTTCGATCCACCTCATTCCTGCGCTGGTGATCGTCGCTGCGCTTATCGTTGCATGGCGATGGGAATGGATCGGCACTGGGCTGTTTGCTCTGCTCGCTGTGTACTACGCGGTCCATGTTGTTCAGGAACATAAATAACTGGGCCGCTGTGCTGGGGATTTCGCTTCCGTTACTGTTGATCGCCGCCATGTTCTTGGCGGCCTGGCTCAAACGTTCCGATGCCTGTCTGGCACACTGATCGTTTCCACAAATGGGCCCATTGAGCGAGGGCGCTGGCGAACACAATCCTCACCAACTCGGCTTGCCCCAGCTTCGCTTCCAGCCTCACGGTCTCGATCGTGAACCCGGCTTGCGCCGGCGAGAGCAAAGCTGCTGCTAGAGACTGCTGACCAGTTTGGCGACTTGATCCGCAGAGGTAGCACTCGAGATTTGAGCAGCAACATCAGGGTTAGGTGCAGCTCCGGCGGCCTTTGCGGCAGCATTCTGAAGTGTCTTTGCATCCGACTTCAAGCCGTCGGCGTCGAGATGCGACGTCAGCCAACCGGAACCGGCAAGGCCGATCACTAATGTCTGGAGTCCGATGAGCACAAAATCGGCACCTGATTTCGGGGTCAGATCCACCCAGGTCTTCTGGTTGGGGAGTAGCCATACGAGCCCGGAGAAGAAACCCACAGCTAAATCGCGATAACCTGAGAAATCCTTGGTTCCATCAGGTTTTGTTGAACCAAATCCAGGTGAAGTACTCAGCAGGGCATGCCCTAGCCCTCCGATAAGTCCTCCGACTGCCGCAGCGGTTACATACTGCCACGAGAAATCCATATATCCACCTGATCAAGACGCTCTGGGAAGGTGAAGGAAACTTAGTAGTAACAAGCTGTCATGTCAAGCAAATAGAAGTATTTACTAACTGATATAGAGGCATCTAATTACAGGAGGTGACCCGTGGTCACCCCGGCAGTTCTGGAGGGAGCAGGGGCTTCAGCCCCCTGAGGAATAGGCGAAGAAGCCGGGCCTTTAGTCCCGGATCGCGCCAACACGGTTCTTCTCGCTGACGCCGCTCACCGGGCACCAGGCACCTGCGGTAAACTCGGGGCGGTATGAGGGTTTTCGGCATCGATTGTGGGACCGAAATCACCGGCTATGGTGTGGTCGAAACCGACGACGCCAGCCGGCAGCCTCGCCTCCTCTGCTGTGCCCGCGGCGCCATTCGCTTGCCGAAAACGAAGTCGCTGCCCGAGCGGCTCGAGCAGGTCTATCGCGAATTGACAGAAGCTCTTGCGCGCTGGCAGCCCGAGGTCGTTGCGATCGAAGAAGTCTTCTACTCCGTCAACGCCAAATCGGCGCTCAAGCTCGGACAAGTCCGAGGTGTGGCACTCCTGGCAGCCGCCACCACGGGGCTGCCGGTTGCCGAATACGCGCCTTTGCGTATCAAATCGAGTGTGGTGGGATACGGCCTCGCAAAGAAGGAGCAGGTGCAGTTCATGGTAGCCAGGCTGCTCGAACTGGAGGAGTTGCCGGAGCCGCCCGACGTCGCCGACGCGCTCGCCATCGCCATCTGCCACATCCACACCGCGCAGACTTTACTGCAGCAGGGGTCAGTTCTTCGATGAGTGGAACCAAGCTGTTGGGGTTGATCCTGTCCCTGTGCCTGAGCCTGAGTTTCGGTCTGGGCATGACACACGCAAACGCACAGGAAAGTGAGACCACGGTCCGCGTCGATTTTTCCAACCCCGGCCTGACCCCCTCCACTTGGACCCTGGAGCTTCATCCCGATGGTCGAGCGCACTTCCGTTCCGATCCGGGAGCAAAGACCGCGGCCGATCTCCACGAAATCGAGCCGGGTCCGGTCGACCGCGATATCCAACTCAGTCATGAGTTTGCCGCGCGCGCCTTCGCCATCGCCCACCGCAACAAGCTCTTCGACGAAAAGTGCGACAGTCACCTCAAAGTCGCCTTCCAGGGCTGGAAGAAGTTCACCTACACCGGCCCCGACGGAACTGGAACCTGCGAGTTCAACTACTCCAGGAACAACGACCTTCAATCCCTCTCCGACGCGTTTGTAGCGGTCGCCTCAACGATCGTCGAGGGTGCGCGGCTGGAACTGCTTCTGCAACATGATCCGCTCGGGCTGGACAAGGAAATGGAGTTCCTGAAAGAGGCCTCGGCAGACGGGCGCCTGAAGGAGATGTGCGCGATCCAGCCGATTCTGGCGAAACTGGCGGACGATGAGGACGTGATGGAACGGGTGAGGCGGCGTGCGCGGATGCTCCTGGAAGACTCAAAGTAACCATGCGACCGTCTTTGGTTACTGCGCGCCGCGCGAAGGGGACAATGGCCGACACGAAATGACAATGATGGGCGCGACTTTATCTGCTGTCAGGGTGTCCAATCTTAGTGGATGATAGTGGGTGCTGGTTCGGGCCCGGGAGCCTGGGGGCGCCATGACGAATAGACCGAAATCGGTGAGCAGGTATGTGCGGCTGGCTGCGATAGCGGCCAGCGTTTTTGCATGTGCCGGATGGACTCTGAGCCAGGTTGGAGCTCAGGCTCCGCCGGCCGGACCGGCGACTCCCGCTCCTCAAGGGCAGCCTGCGGCACGCGCCGTCCGTCTCAGCAGTGTCGACGGACAGGTGCAGCTCGCTCAGGGAAGTCAAGTTCTGGCAGCACAGGCATTGGCGAACACGCCGCTGTTTGAAGGCACGCAGGTTTCGACATCGGACGACGGCCGCGCCGAGGTGCAGTTTGAGGACGGCAGCGTCGCGCGCATCTCGCCGAACAGCTCACTCACCTTGGGTACGCTGGGGCAGCAGGGTGCAACGATGCAAACTGACCTGGTGCTGAACAGCGGCCTCGGGTACTTCGAGATTCAGGGCAATGGCGAGGCGAACCAGATTCGGGTGCACTTTGGGAACGACGTGGCGACGGTGAGCGGCTTCACGGTTCTGCGCGTCAATCTCGACTACCCGCCGGGCGAGGTTGCCGTGTTTTCAGGCAACGCGCACGTTGAGGGTGGCAACGCCCTGGCGCTCGATTTGCACGGCGGCGAGAGCGTGAAGCTCAATGGGACCGAGCCGGGGAATTATGTCGTGGCTGAGGCGATCGAGCCGGACTCCTGGGACACCTGGAATTCGGATCGAGATCAGGCACTCACGGCTCAGGAGACCGACCGCACGGCAGCAACGAACGGGATGCCGAACAGCAGCAATCCGGCATGGAGCGATCTGGACGCGAACGGCAGCTGGTACAACGTGCCGGGGCAGGGGAATGTGTGGTCGCCCTACGAAGCGGAGTCTGCTGGCTGGGATCCCTATGGCTGTGGGAGCTGGATGTGGACGCCGCGCTTCGGCTATATGTGGGTGTCGTGCGAGCCGTGGGGCTATATGCCCTACGCGTCCGGGACGTGGAACTACTACGACGGCTTCGGCTGGGGCTGGGCGCCTGGGCTTGGGATTCCGTGGTGGGGCGGATACGGTTGGGGATTCAACATCGGAGTGACACCAGTTCGATATAGGCCGCCGCATCGTCCGGTGGGAGGACCACGGCCAGGCGGACCGATACGAGTTGCAGGCGGGCGATATCAACCCTATCCGGTAATCGCAGTCAATCGCGTACATGATGCGACGAGCGGTGCGACAATTCGCACGCGGAATGCGCCAGTGACGATCGCTGGCAATACGATCCAGCCGCTCCATTCGTTGTCGCCTCGGCCCGTATACGGAGGCGGGTTTATGAGCGGAGCGAGCCATGGGCCGATTGTCCCAGGTGGGGTTGGAACAGGCGTTCACTATGGATTTGCGACCTCGCCCTATGGGAGCCGGCCGGGGACGTGGACACCACCGGCAAATACGTATCGTCCGCCGACGAGTAGCTACTATCGTCCACCTGCGGCTGCACCGCACTATTCGGCACCGAGCTACAACGCGCCGAGTCACGCGTCTGCTCCGTCGGGCGGTGGTGGCGGTGGCGGTGGGGGCTCGCACCCATCAGGCGGTGGTGGAGCGCATCGTTAATTCAAGTCGAAGGATGCTGGAGGGCCGCAGCCTCAGCCCTGCGGCCTTTTTGTTTCTGCCCTCGAGCGGGCGTGTCAGTCCTTTTGGTTGGGGCGATCATGGAGAGTTTTCCAGAGAGCGGCGAGGAACTCGAGGGAGAGCGCTTCGGCACGGACTTGGGGATCGAGGCCGGCGGATCCGAGAGCGTTCGTGATGTCAGCGGGCGCGATGCCCGCGGCGCGGAGATTGTTGGCGAGCGTCTTGCGCTTTTGCGCGAAGGCTTGACGCACGAAGCTGAGGAAACTGATTTCGTCGTCGATCCCGAGCGAGGAGAAGTGCGGAGCAAAGCGCCAGCGAATGACGGTGGAGTGGACCTGGGGTGGTGGCGAGAACGCGCCTGGCGGCAGAGCGAGCAGCTTCTCGACGGGACCGTACATCTGCAAAGTGACAGACAAGAGGCCGTAGTCACGTGAGCCGGGCTCGGCGGCGACGCGATCTGCGACTTCGCGCTGCATCATCAGGATGGCGCGATCGAGTGCGGCGTGGCTGGCGGCAAGCTTGAGCAGGATCGGCGAGGTGATGTAGTAGGGCAGGTTGCCTACGACAGCGAGGCGATTGCCGACCTTTGCGGATGCTGCTGCGAAGTCGAAGTCGAGAACGTCCTGATGAACTACAGTGACTCGGTCGGCAGGGAACTCCGCGCGCAGTCCTGTGGCGAGGTTGTCGTCGAGTTCGATGGCGAGAACGTGCGCGGCTTGGGCGGCGAGGGCGCGCGTAACAGCGCCCCGGCCGGGTCCGATCTCTATAACAATCTCGCGCGCGCAGTCGCCGAGCGCGGCGACAATGCGCCGGATGGCTTGCGGATCGTGTAGGAAGTTCTGGCCGAGCTTCGGCTTGGTGGGCATGGACATGAAGATGGTAGAACAGGGACCAGGGGCTGATGGTCTTAGGGACTGATACCAGCCGTCCGACCGAGGTCACAGTCTGTAAGAGCAAAGAGCATGCAGACCAGCGTTTTCTTGCAGGCCGCCTTGAATGGCGACAGGGTTCACCCCGCAGCACCGCGCACTCCGGCAGCGATTGCGGTGGCGGCTCGCGCAGCCGTGCACGCCGGCGCCCACTCGGTGCACGTGCATGCATTCGATGAGGCTGGCCGGGAGACGCTCGACGGCGCTGCTTGCGCGAAGGTTCTGCGTGCAATCCGAAGCCTGTGTCCGGAGACGCTGATTTCGTTGACGACATCGGCGACGATTGTGAGTGATCCACGAGAGC
This sequence comes from uncultured Occallatibacter sp., assembly GCA_964585715.1. GTDB lineage: Bacteria > Acidobacteriota > Terriglobia > Terriglobales > Acidobacteriaceae > Telmatobacter. Next base: position 9,549 of record CAZPEZ010000048.1, on the reverse strand, counting down.
GCTTCAGAATCGTCGCGGCATGGGAGGAGATGCCGGACCTTGTAACGGCGAACCAAGGCGAGGCGGGGATTGGAGAGCTGTGTGAGTTGCTACTGGCGCGAGGCGTGGGTATCGAGGCGGGATTGCTGAGCGTCGAGGATGCGCGCGCCTTCGTCCATTCCGGATTGGGGTGTCGGTGCCGGCGCGTTCTGATCGAGCCGCTCGACGAGAATCATGAGATGGCAGTCCGTCATGCTGCTGCCATGGAGGAGACTGTGCTGTCGGCTGGCATCGAGCCGGAGCAGGCTCACCACGGATACGGCATCGCGTGCTGGGCTGTGAATCGGCGTGCACTCGAACGAGGGCATGGTATCCGTACTGGGTTCGAAGATGTCACGGTACTCCCGGACGGTACTGAGGCACGAGACAACGCGGATTTGGTCGCGGCAGCCGCCTGTTTGATTCGCGCGCACGTCGAGGCTTCGGCCTAAGACTGCACGCCTTCGCCCACGGCCGTGCTTGTCCCAGGGCTTCCATTCTGTGGTCTCGCTCGGAAACAATGGGCTGGGGCTTACCCGTCTTTCTTCAGCACCGCCAGATGGAACGTGCAGCGTTTCTCGTACCCGAGTGCATGGTAGACGCGAATCGCGGAGTGGTTATCCGCGAAGGTGTGAAGGAACGGCGTGTCGCCGCTGTCGAGGATCAGTTTCATAACAGCGGACATGAGGATGCGTGCAAAGCCGCGGCCACGTGCGTCGGGATGCGTGCAGACCGCACTGACTTCGACGTATCCTGGAACGCGCATACGCTGCCCAGCCATCGAGAGCAGGCGGTCTCCCTCGAAGATGCCGTAGAAGGTACCGAGCTCGTGGGTGCGGTCGCGGAATGGGCCGGGCTCCGTCAGGGTAGCGAGTTCGACCATGGCGGGCACATCAGCTGCAACTAGAAGGCGCATCGCCGTCGTGCTCGGCAGGTTGTCCACATGTGAACCGCTAAAGACCATCTGGTCGACGAGGCCGCCGCGGATCAGAGTCCAGCCAGCACGCGGTACTGGCGATTCGTGGAGAAACAGAACATGAACGCCGTTGGGTGCTGCGAGACGGTGCAGATCGTCATACGCGGCCGTAGATTGCTCCGCGATGCCACTCAGTGGGCCGATCGCGGGAAGATACGCACGGGCCAGCCCATCGCCGACGGCGAAGTGAGACTGCGCTGTGGTGAGCGCGCTCCACATAGGCTGATCAAGGAGCTGGATGTCGGCCATAAGTCTAAAGATGAGCGAGCTTCAGGTTGCGATGCCAGGATGTCACGAACGGCTCATCTCTCGAAACACCGGACCGGCCGGACAAGGTTCAGACGGGATGGCTCTCGTCCATGGGGATCGAAGCTCCGTAGCGCTTGCGGACGATCCACAACACCGGCAGTCCGGCGAGGATGAGCGCAGTTCCGATGAGGGAGCCTTCGAGGTTCCCGAGGTAGCTCCAAACAAGGACGGCTGCGGCGCACGCGACGAAGATCGCCGGCAGAAGTGGATATCCCCAGACACGATAGGGGCGCGCAAGCTCAGGACGCTTGCGGCGGTAGTAGAAAACGGTCGTCGTGGTGAGCATGTAGAAAAGCCATTCGGCGAAGACCGCGAGCTCGAAGTGCTGCTGAAACTGGCTGAGAAAGAGCAGCAAGACGGTCGACAGCAGTCCCTGGACGATGAGTGATGTGGACGGCGACTGGAAGCGCGGGTGGATGTGTGCGAACTGCGCGAAGAAGAGCCGGTCGCGTGCCGCGGCGTATGGGATTCGCGCGCCCGACATCACCGTTCCGTTGAGGGTGACGAAGATGCTGAGAGCCATGGCCCCAGCCACGAAGCCTGCTCCGCGCGGGCCGGCCACCACGGACAATGCGGCGACTGCGGGGCGCTCGCTGGCTGCGATCTGCGCGGCGGGCAGGATGTATTGAATCGCAGCATTGGTCGCCATGAAGAGAGCACCGACGATGAACAATCCGCCGATGAGAGCAGTGGGCAGGCTGCGCTCGGGATGGCGCACTTCGCCTGCGACCATGGTGAGATCGTTCCAGCCGTCATAGGCCCACAGCGTGGCGATCAGCGCGAGCATAAAGCCACTGAACCCGCCCACCGCGTGCGGCAGACCGGTCGAGAAGTTGGTCCACGATCCTGACGCAGACGCGAAACAGAGTCCCGCAACGATGAGAATCAGGACGCCTTTGAGAACGGTGAACACAAGCTGAAAGTCGCCGGCCTTTTTGATGCCGAGATAATTGAGCCCGGTCATGAACCACGTGACGCCGATGGCAAACACCTGCGACCAGAGCAGAGGCAGGCCGGGTACATGTGTCGTGAGTCCGTGCAGAGCAGGGAAGACGCCGAGTGTGCGCGCCAGTCCGCTGGTGACGGCTGCGATCGAGGCGGGCTTGGCGACTGCGAACCACGTCCACATATAGAGGAAGGCGGTCGTGTCGCCGTAGGCGCCGCGCAGATAGACGTACTCGCCGCCGGCATACGGGAGCATCGAGCCCAGCTCGGCGTAGGTCATGGCGCCGAAGAGCGAGAGAAGGCCGCCCACGATCCAGGCCAGGTAGACCATCGCCGACGATCCGGTGTCGCGCATCATCTCGCTCGGCACAAGAAAGATGCCGCTGCCGATGATGGTGCCGACGACGATGGCCGTGGCCTGGCTCGCGCCGAGCACGCGGGGGAGGTCGCGAGGCGGCGCGTTTTGGGTTGTAGGCGCTGGCGCGGAGAGTGGTTGAGCCATCCGGTGATTGTGAAGGTATCACGAGGCCGGCCAGATTTGAGCGGACGCGAGGGAACCTTTCAGGGGGCCCGAAGAGCGTTCGCGAGTTGGATCGTGTCGGGCACAGGTGGTGATGCGGGTCACGGGCAGCGGTTATGTTTCGGCCTACTCTCATGCTGCGGGCGATCCTTGAACGTTGTCGGCCCCCGAGGGCCGCGACGTGATTGGTTCCTTTCACCGGTTCGGTGACGAATTCAGCGGGAATCGCCTGCACTGGATCGTCGAGGAGGGATTCCCATGGAAGCCACCTGTTCGAAGTGCAAAACCCAGCTCACGTCGCAGTGGCACTTCTGCCCCCATTGCGGTGAGGCAGTAGCGCATGAGGCACTGCAGCCGCAGGAGCACGAACATCATCCCGCGCGCGGGGCGTTTGGCGGCCTGGCCTATGGGCTCATCGCCGCGCCGATCCTGATTATTGCGGGCGTAATGATCTGCCTGACCGGCTGGGGCCTGTTCCTCGGGATCCCGGTGATCCTGATGGGCATCATGGCGCCGCTCGCCGGGCCGCTGTTTGGCATGAGCGAGCACACGGCGAAGTGTCCGGGGTGCGGGACCAGGGTGATCACGGTAGCCGACGGCAAAGTCCATGCGTGTCCCACGTGCAATGCGAGCTTCGCCGTGAGCGAGCAGAACGAGCACGCGGTGGTTGGTGCAAGATAGATCCAGCTTTCAGCTGGATCCGTCCTCTGCTCCAACTGTTTCCCGAGCACGGTGCCTGATCTGCGCACGATTCTGCGCGGGTAGGCCGGTGCTTTATCGCTGGTGATTGTTTGCAGGCGCGCCCGTGTGCCCCTTTGCCGCTGTTGGGCTCTCTAGTTCACGGGTTGTTGCTCATGAAAATGCCGCCAGATGGTCTCCGCCGTCTTTCGCGGAACGACGGCGGCCAGAGAGTCCGCCGTTGCCTGTTGCACGTCGCGCAGGCTGCCGAAGTGGGTGAGCAGGCGCTGCCGGGTTTGTGGGCCGACGCCGGGGATATCCAGTAATTCAGAGGTTCGGTCGCGCATGGCCCGGCGTTGGCGGTGATAGCCGATGGCGAAACGGTGGCTCTCATCGCGGATGAGTTGGACGAGGTGAAGCACGGGCGACCGGCGGTCGAGGACTACGGGCTCGTCCTCGTTGCCGTAGAGATAGATGACTTCTTCTTTCTTGGCGATCGAAGCCAACGGCTGCGAGGTGAAGCCGAGCGCCTCGAGCGCGTCGGCAGCGGCGTGGAGCTGGCCGAGGCCTCCGTCGATGAGGACGAGGGAGGGCATGGTGGTGGGCTCTTTGGAGGGTTTGCTGTCGGGCGTCATGCCTGCGGTGTTTTGGGCTTGGGTCTCGGGGTCCCGTGCGACGGGTGCGTCGCGCACGGGACCCCGAGATCTAAGCCCTGCTGCGCCGGACCCCCCGGCAAGGCGCGCCGCCGAAGGATCCGCGCCGTTGGCGTAGGCCGCATCGCGAATGCGGCGGTAGCGGCGGGCGACGACCTCGCGCATGGACGCGAAGTCGTCGACACCGACGACGGTCATGACCTTGAACTTGCGATAGGCCGACTTGTTCATCTTGCCGTTCTCCCACACCACCATCGATGCAACGGTTTCGGCGCCCTGAATGTGGGAGATGTCGAAGCACTCAATGCGCTTGGGCAATTCGGGAAGCATGAGCCTGTCGGCGAGTTCCTCCTGAATGGCTTTCTGAGAAGGGATCAGCACGCGGAAGCGCTGCGTGTAGGACTGGCGCGCGTTCTGTCCGGCGAGGTCCGTCAGAGATTTCTTGGCTCCGCGCTGGGGCACGAGGAGCTCGATGCGATGGCCGGTGCGTTCGGTGAGGAGCGTAGCGAGCGGTTCGCGATCGTCGAAGTCGACGGGGACGAGGATGGTGCGCGGGACGTATTGCTGGTCGATGTAGAGCTGTTTGACGAGGGCGCCGAGGACCTGGTGGGGTTCCTGTTGCTTGAACTCGGGGTCGACTTCTTTTCCGGGGCTAAAGCCCTCGGCCGTTTGCAGGCTGTTGTCAGGGGTCTGAAGCTCACCCCAGCGACGAAGACCTGTCGCCGGGGATCCCGCCCGGCCCCTGCTCCCTCCGTTGTTGTCTTCGGCATCGATCAGCTCCGGCAGTTCGTCCCAGAAGAATTCGCGGCGGTCGACGATTTTGCCGGCGCGCATGTGGAAGAGATTGACGGCAAGGCTACCGTCTTCGAAGTGATAGCCGAAGACGTCGGCGTCATCATCTTGTTCAGCGGTGGCGATACGCTGTTTCTCCTGGAGCTGATGAACGGTCGAGAGTTGATCGCGCAAGCGCGCCGCGCCTTCGAAGTTCTCGGCCTCGGCAGCGGCGAGCATTCGCACATTGAGGGAACGCTCGAGCTCTGTGTGACGGCCTTCGAGGAAGAGCTGCGCGTCGCGGACGGCCTGCGCATAGATCTCAGGCGTCGTGAAGCCTTCGACACATGGGCCGAGGCAGCGATGGATGTAGTACTCGAGACAGGCGCGCGGATGGAAGCGCGAAAGATCGACCTTGCAACTCGGCAGCAGAAAGCTGCGGTGGATGAGCTCCGCGACGCGGTAAGCGAGATTGCCGGGGAAGTAAGGGCCGTAGTAGGCCGAGCCGTCTTTGCGCAGGCGGCGCGTGACGAAGACTTTGGGGAAGCGGTCAGCGAGGGTGAGCTTGACGTAGGGGTAGGTCTTGTCGTCGCGCAGCAGGATGTTGAAGCGCGGCTTGCGCTGCTTGATGAGATTGTTTTCGAGAGCGAGCGCTTCATGCTCGTTGGCGACGAGGATGTAGTCGAGGTCGACAGCTTCGCGCATGAGCGAGCCGGTTTTGGCATTGGCCTGAGAGGCTTCAAGGAGATATGAGCGGACCCGGGAGCGCAGATTCTTGGCCTTGCCCACGTAGATGACTTCGCCGTCGGCGTTCTTGTAGAGGTACACGCCGGGCTGCGTGGGCAGGGTACGAATTTTCTCGTGGAGGTCCATCTTGAAGGAGCAACTGGCCGGGGTCTGGCGGCGGGTGCGACAGTCTTCAGGATAATCGTTTGGCAGAAGTGACACGGAGGACAGGACTTGAGCGGCAAAGCTTACGTGTCCAAGTAATTTTTACATTGTTTAAATCTCGGAGAGCGCCGGGAGCGACGCGCATAAGCTATTTGTTTTCTTGTGATTGCAGAGACATGCGGCGAGCGTTGCAGTTTGGTGCCACGGATGCTAATACAGAGGCGTAAGGAATGAACATCTCCGCCCGTCGTGGGTCCAAGGACCTGACACAGGGCGGCGGGAGGATGAACGATATGAACTACCGATTTGGCCTTTGGATGGCATCCGCTGCATTGGCAGTGATGGGTGCAACGGGTTGCGCGACCAAGAATTGGGTGAAGTCCCAGACCGCTCCGATTGTGGATCACACCGGACAACTGGAAGACAAGACGGCGGCGAATGGCCGCGCGATCCGCGACACCGACGATCGGGCGCAGGCGGGCATCAAGCAGGCGCAGGCCGCGGCGGATAACGCAACGCAGAACGCGCAGACGGCGAGCAAATCGGCTGGCGATGCGGAGACAGCGGCGAACGATGCGGTGCACCGCGCCGATTCGCTCGACAGCGTTGTGAAGGGCCTCGACAACTACAAGACGATGGCCAACGCAACCGTGAACTTCGGCTTCGACAAGGCCGCTCTGACCAAGGACGACAAGGATCAGCTCGACAGCTTCGCTGGGCAGCTGAGCTCGGCTAAGAGCTACATTCTCGAAGTGACGGGTGGAACCGATTCGACAGGACCGGCGCAGTACAACTACGACCTCAGCCAGCGCCGCGCCGATGCGGTCGTGCAGTATCTGGCCGCGAAGTACAACATTCCAGCGCACCGGTTCTATCTGATCGGAATCGGCAAGGACAACGCCGTTGCGGACAACACCACAGCGGACGGCCGCAAGCAGAATCGCCGCGTGCAGATTCAGCTGCTCTCGAACACGGGTGGAACGCAGCAGAGTGCGCCAACGCCGACGGGTTCGGGTTCGGGACGCTAAGTTAACGTAGCTCGGCAGTAAGTGAGGCAGGCCATCCGGTGACGGGTGGCCTGTTTGCTCTGGCAGAGAAGCGGAGAAACAGAGAGAAGCAGAGAAACTTCTCGGCTAGCTTGCGGTCTCGAGTTGGCGGACGTGCTCGGCACGCACGTCGATCGCGGTGAAGAGGCGCAGAAATCGCGCTCCGGCTGCGGCTGATTCGACGGCGGGACGGCCGTTGGCTTCTTCTCGCTCCACGATGCAGACGACGGCGGCGACGATCATGCCAGCCTCCTGCGCAGCCTCGATAGCGTTGATCGTGGAGGCGCCGGTCGTACAGACGTCGTCGACGATGACGACACGCGCGCCTTCTTTACAAAATCCTTCAATGCGGCGACCGGTGCCGTGGGCTTTCTCTGCTTTGCGGACCAGAAATCCATGAAGCAGCGGCGCACCGGGCGTCTCAAACGCACGCCAGGCGCTGGCCGTTGCGACGTTGGAGACGATGGGGTCGGCGCCCATGGTCAGTCCGCCGACAGCTTCGGCGTCAATCTTGTGAGCTTCCAGCAATTCAAGAATCGCCTGCCCGGTGAGACGGCCGCCTTCGGCATGGAGCGTAGTGGTGCGGCAGTCGATGTAATAGTCGCTGGTGCCGCCGGAAGAGAGCTTGAATTGGCCGAGGCGAAAGCTTGTGCGAGCGAGGAGCGAGAGAAGTTGCTGGGCATGGGTAGGTGAAGTCATCAAGGGAATTGTAGCGGCCAGCTCGAACTCGCGGAATCAGCCGTGCTCGTGGCGATCGTGCCAAATCCCTCTTGCCGCCACGCGAAGCAATTGCCCGAACGGCCAGTTCACATCTTGTCGAGGTGGCGGAAGCCGCTGGTGCCGATCAGCATGAACGAGAACAACAGGAAGTTGTAGCTCGCGTGGAGCAGTACGCTGGCGGCCAGCGAGCGCAGGCGCAGGCGCGCGGTGCAGAGCACGAGGCTGACCCCGATGAGCAGTAGGAAGGGGCCAATGGAGTAGCTGGTCTGGTCGGCGTGCATGAAGGCGAACAGGATGCTGGTGAGGATGGATGCGACGATCATCGCTGGCATGGACCACTGCGGGTGGCCGTTCCAGCCAAGGCCGGGGCGGGGTCGATGCGTGGTCTTCTCGACAGTCCAATCGAAGGCGGTGGCGAGGGAGGGGAGAAGAAAGCCCCGGAAGGCAATTTCCTCGAAGAACGGCGCGAAGGTGACGCCAAAGGCGAAGAGTATCCAGGCAGCGCCCGGCATGCGGAAGATGCGGTCGATGGGTGCGTCTTTGGGACCGGGAAAGAAGTAGCCGTCGATCATGGCCAGGACGAAGCAGAGGCCTGCGGCTCCGATGAGGAATCCGCTGAACTGGAGAGCTCGGCTCCCGCGCCACTGCAGGCCCGCGAACAGGCTTTTGTGCCAGACCAGGGGAAAGACGATCAGGCTGCCGACAAAGGTGAAAAGGTAGAGCAGCGCCTGCGTTCCGAGGAGGTAACGGACGTTGGAGGCCGCGTCCGCGAGAGAGGTAACGCCAAAGAGATGGCGCATGACGGCCACCTGCGCCACAACTGCGACGATGGCAAGTCCGCTGACGGCGAGCAGGCCGAGTAGAGCAAGGTGGCCCAGGTGCGGAATGCGGTCCTGCGGAGGCCGCATGTACTGCTCGAAGAGTAGTGGTGTATCTGATTGATAAGGAATTCCAATAGATGGCGTGAGATCCGAGGAAGTTGGAGCCATGGCAATTGGCTCGGCAGGGTCCGTCGGCCCGGTCTGGGCGGGTTCAGTCAGGAACGATTCCGAAGCAGCAACCGGTTCCAAGGGGCGCGGCTCAGTATCGAATTCAGAGCTGAGATCGGGAGGGAGCTGCTCGGGCTGATCGTTCATGAAGCCACCGGCGTGGTGGGGCGCGTTCTCTTCTTGGACTCAGAAGAGGCGGCGATGGACGCATTCTCAGGGATGCCGGTCTTCTTGCGGAGTATCTTCTTCGAAGTCGTTCCGACGCCGCGCTTGCTTCTTTCGCGAGGACGAGCATTGGGTTCCTCGCTTGCCCGGGTCCCAGAATCGGGCCTCGGGGCACCCAGGACGGTGCCTGACGACGCCTCCTGTACCGATAATCCGCCCTTGATAGAGAGCATAGCGGCGGTGTCGTCGACCGGCTCGAGATGGCCGTTGTGAGAGCCGTAGTAGCGTTTGAGGAACTGGCCCGTATAGGACTCAGAAATATGGGCGATGTGGGCGGGGCGGCCTTCGCCGACCAAGCGGCCGCCATCCTCTCCGCCCTCGGGGCCGAGGTCGAGGATCCAGTCGGCGTTCCGAATCACATCGAGATTGTGCTCGATGATGATGATCGTGTTGCCGAGGTCGGTCAGCCGGTGCAGGACTTCGAGCAGTTTGCGCACGTCGTCGAAGTGGAGGCCAGTGGTGGGCTCGTCGAGTAAGTAAAGAGTCCGGCCCGTCTGCCGTTTGGAGAGCTCGCGGGCCAGTTTCATGCGCTGCGCCTCGCCGCCGCTCAGAGTCGTGGCGCTCTGGCCCAGGTGGACGTAGCCAAGGCCGACATCGACGAGGGTCTGCAGTTTCTGACGGACGGTGGGCACGTCGGCGAGGACATTGAGCGCGTCTTCAATGGTCAGCTCGAGGATGTCGGCGATGGAGTAGCCGTGGAATTTCACGGCGAGGGTCTCCTGGTTATAACGGCGTCCATTGCAGACCTCACATTGCACGTAGACGTCGGGCATGAAGTTCATCTCAATGCGGCGCTGGCCGTCGCCCT
>CAZPEZ010000047.1:0-37408 GCA_964585715.1 uncultured Occallatibacter sp. | reverse complement strand
CAGGCTTGGAAATCGCTTCGCGATTCCCACATCTGCAGTCCAACGACGGCTGATCTGAGTTTTGAGATTCCTGCCAGGTTTGCTGGCGAACCATGAGATGGCACAACGGTCGATCCCGGCGCTCCCGAAACCTGTAACCGGAAAATGCCTGCAAAGGCAGCGAAACTAAAAAGGACGAGGGCGCAGCGCATTCCATTCAGGCCAGGAGATCGCTACTCCAGTTAAGGCCGGATACATTCGCGCAGACCAATTCTGGCATTCTCATTTTTCGCTTGCAAAACGGCGGCGGACCATACATTCCGGTTGCGCTCCGACCACAGGAATTTCCACGATCCTCACTCATCTCAAAACAAATTCCCTGAACGTAACCCCATCACACCTTAGTCATATGTGCGACGTGACGCAAATCACAGTGTTTCGCACTACCGCACGTAAGCTCTTGATTGTAAGGAGAGAGTTCTTCGTCTCTTCATGCGCAGATGCACTTCTCCCGTGTCAGTCAGTTACGAGGTCAGCGAAAACGCGTATTCATTGGCTAGAGGTGTTCACGAAATTGCCGATGTTATTTTTTCGGGCGACTGTTTGGTCCGGTTCTTATAGAAGGAAGAGTCTCCTGGTCTACGGCGGGAATTGCGACATGGGCTCGAGGAAAGATTTATGCAATGTTCGGGTCACATCGGAGCGTTTCTCACCTCAACCCTATTGTGCACAAGTGCGTATTCGCTTGGGTCGCAGGAACTCCGTGGGCATTTGCAGACCCTCGTGGCGGCTCGACAGGTACACGACCTGTCATCCGAAGAGGCGTCCCGCGCCTACCCAGTTCACCTGCACGCAGTGGTTACGTATTTCGATCCTGACTTGAATGACCTTCCCGATCTCTTCGTACACGACTCGACGGGGAGCATCTTTGTGGAGTTCTCCGAACCCCCAAATCTCAAATTGAGACCAGGTGATTTGGTGGACGTCGTTGGGGTGAGTGGGCCTGGGGACTATGCCCCTGTCATCGACCACCCTCGAGTGAAGTTGATCGCGCACTCTCACCTACCCGAGTTCGCTCAAAGAGTCTCTTTCTCTCAACTCCTTTCTGGAAGCCTGGATGGCCAGTGGGTGGAAATCGAGGGAGTAGTACATGCGGCGCATCTCACGCGGAGCAACGTGACCATCGATCTCGCGACCGCCGGCGGATCCCTTCGCGCAACCACTGTGCGCGAACTGGGCGTGGATTACGAGGCATTTGTCGATTCGTTGATTCGTCTTCGCGGAAATGCAGCACCGGTCTTCAATTGGAAAGAGCAGATGGTCGGGGCTCAGCTGATTTTTCCGTCCCTTCGAAATGCCAAGATTCTGGAAGCGGCGCCACATGATCCATTTGCCATGACCGTCGTTCCCTTTTCTCAGGTGATCCGTTTCTCACCCTCCGAAGAGATTCCGCATCGCGTTCATGTCCGGGGCCGAGTGACCCTGCAGTGGCCTGGTCGCAAGCTTTGCATCCAGCAGGGGAACGACAGCCTGTGCCTGGAGACCGCGCAAACAGATCGCGTGCGCGAGGGCAGTTTGGTAGACGCAGTAGGGTTTCCCGCGACCAGCGCTTACAAGGAGACACTTGAGAATGCGACCTTCCGCCCCGCAGTCGGGGCCAATCTCGCGATCCTTGCCCGACCCGTCACAGCCGACGAAGCACTTCGGGGAGATTACGATGGCCAACTGGTACAGATCCAAGGGCAGCTGGTAGCCCTGGAACACTTGGGGGGCGATCTTCAATTGATGCTGCGTTCCGGTGGTTTTCTGATTCCCGCAGTTCTTCCTTCGAACCTGGCAGGAGCCGGAACGCTCCCGTGGAAAGAGGGAAGCATTCTTCGCCTTACCGGCCTATGCAACAGCCAGGCCGGTACGGAGACCTGGAACCTGCGCAACGGGGAGGTCCAGCCCGGTTCAATCCAAGTTCTTCTGCGTTCTATCGAGGATGTGCAGATAGTGGAGCTCCCCTCCTGGTGGACCCCGCGACACGTTCTGGGAATCCTCGCAGTTGTCGGATTTGGCTCGCTAGCAGCTGCCTCTTGGATTGTCATCCTGCGCCGCCGAGTGGATCAGCAGACGATGGCTTTACGCAAAAGCGAAGAAAGACTGCGTCATCTCTCTCAACACGACGCGTTGACCCGTCTACCCAATCGCATTCTGCTGAACGATCGAATGGACGTGGCATTGAACCGGGCCGAAAGATTCCACGAGAGCGTCGGGCTCCTCATGGTTGATATCGATCGTTTTAAAGAAACGAACGATTTATATGGACATCAGGCAGGCGATCGTTTGCTCTGCGAAGTCGCAAGTCGGATTAAAGGTTCGGTTCGCAAGACCGATACAGTAGCCCGCATCGGAGGCGATGAGTTCATCGTTCTGCTCCCTGATCTGCACGAGACGGAAGAAGCGGAGTTGATTGCGACGAAGATTCTGGCCGCTGTCTCGTCGCCCATCGAATTAGGAAACGTCTCAGTTACCACCTCGGTTAGTATCGGTGTTTGTACTTATCCTGAAGGGGGCACGGATTCAGAAGCGTTGCTGCAGAGCGCAGATGCCGCGATGTACTCCGCGAAAGCTAGCGGGAGAAACGCAGTCCAGGTGACGAGGCCAATGAACACTTTGATTCATTGAGCTGCGCTTGGTTCCGAGAGGATCACTGTCAAGGCGGAAGTAAACCAAGATTGCATTCCGTGTCTCCATCCACCCGGAACGATTTCATATCCTCATCGAGCAGAACGGACGGGCGCAGATACGCCGCATGAACGAGCTTCCGCCGACCGCTTAATTCCGGCTATCCACACCCCTTCGCTTGCATAATTCCCTCTCGTTGCTTTCATGAAGAGGTCCTGCGAGGATGGCCGCGAAAATCACATCGAATAAACCTTTTGGCGGCGTGGCTCAGCCCCTCGGAGTGCGAGTCATTCCTGAGCGGACTCTCTAAGAGCCTAGCGCAGCCACAAGAGCCGCGCCACCTTGGGCAACTCCCACTGAGAAGTCGTCGCTCGGGGAGAGAAGACTAAGGGAAAAGGGACGGCCGAACCGCCAGACAGAGAAGCGGCTGGTTTTCCAGGCTGCAATTTCAGTCCGAGGGTGTTCTCTGGTCCCTTTCGGATCCAAAAGACCAGGAATTCGCCCGAAAAGCGGCGAGGTTCTAGAAGTTCTCGATAAGTTGCTTATGTTAATGACTTTATGGCGGAGGGAGAGGGATTCGAACCCCCGGTACCCTTTCAGGCACAGCGGTTTTCAAGACCGCCGGTTTCAACCGCTCACCCATCCCTCCGTAGAACAGTGTACCGGATGCTGCGCTCGGATCCTCCGGTTGCCTGCTCAGGGGTAACGCTGATCCATCACCAACCGGAGTGCCGTGTAGCTGCACCCTCAGATGCCGCGATCCCCTTGAAAACACGCCGCCTAATGCTCCGCAGTGGTACAACTGGAGTGCATGCCCAGACAATCCAAATCGCGTGATCTTCGGCCTGGACAGCCCATCAGCCTCCGCACGCTTGGCGAGTATTTAAACCTTTCTCCAGCCACGATTTCCCTCGTGCTGAACAACGCGCCGGGCGTGCGCTCTATTCCTCAAGAGACCCGTGACCGAGTCATTGAGGCTGCTGCGAAGTTCGACTATCGCCCCAGCTTTTTTGCCCGGTCACTGCGCAAGCGGCAGACCTTCACCGTTGGCGTGCTGGTCCCCGATCTTAGCGATGGTTACGCGGCAGAAGTTCTCGCAGGGGTTGAGGAGTTTCTGATCGAGGAAGGGTACTTCTATCTGACGGCGAGCCATCGCCGCAAACCCGACCTCATTGAGGAATATCCACGCCTGCTCATCGACCGGGCGGTCGAAGGGTTCGTCCTCATTGATACGATTCTCGAGAAGAGTCTAAGCTTGCCGGTCGTCGCGGTTGCCGGTCATCGGCGAATCGAGGGCACAACCAATGTCGTCCTCGACCAGCGACGCGCCGCCGAGCTCGCCCTCCGCCATCTTTATCAGCTTGGCCATCGTAAGATCGCGTTCATGCGTGGAGGCAGTCACAGCTCCGACGCCGACGATCGATGGGAGTGCCTGATGGCCGTGGCCCGCGATTTGAAGCTCGTTGTTCCACCGGAGCTGGCTGTCCAGCTTCAACTACGTGTTTCCACACCCGAGCTGGGATTCGAGCCTGCCAATGAACTGTTGCAGCGCGGAGCCGACTTCACTGCCATGATCTGCTACAACGACATTTCGGCCATCGGTGCCGTTCGCGCCTGCCGCGATTATGGGTTCCAGGTCCCCGGCGATATTTCGATTGTCGGCTTCGATGATATCCAGGGAGCTGCTTTTCACAACCCGAGCTTGACCACCATCCGGCAGCCCCTGAACCAGATGGGAAAAGTGGCAGCACGCATCCTCTTACAACGCATTCGCGGACAAGCGTCCTTCCCGGATGTCGTTCCGATTCGCCCCGAGCTGGTGATTCGCGAATCGACCTGCCCGCCGAACCCGAAGCGCGCACGCGCCAAACGCGGCTAAGAACTCGATGTCATCGGACAATCGGAGCTTCCCGCTGCGGCCACTCGCAGTCCTGCATTCGGTCTTCTTGCTGACCGGCGTTCTGCATGTCGTCGGTGGCCCTCTACTTCCGTCCCTTGCTGCGACGTTTCATCTCAGAGATAACCAGTCGGGCCTGCTCTTTCTGGTGTACTTCGCAGGGAGCTCCTTCGGCGCCGCTCTTTGCGTGGGAAGGTACGCCCGTGCGATGACCGTGGGATTTGTCCTCGTTGTGTTCTCTTGCCTCGGCGTCATCTGTGCAGGTTGGCCCCTGATGCTGGGCGCGTTCGCAATTCTCGGTGTGGGAGTGGGGCTCGCGATGTCAGCCGTGAGTCTGTTCGTTGGCCGCGGATTACTCGATCGTTCCGCGCCTGTGCTGGTCTTGCTCAACTTCACATGGAGCCTGGGAGCTCTGCTGGCGCCGCTGCTTGCAGCCTTGGTTCTGGCGCGCGCCAACTTTCGCGTCGCGTACGCGCTGCTCGCCATGGCCGCAGCCATCGCCGCCCTTGCGTGCTTCTTGTTGCTTCGGGATACTCCCGAGATCTCGAACCCATGGCGCGAATCCGGGACTTACCGGGATCTTAGCGCGATTGCGCTGTTTGGCTTTGCTTGCTTTCTCCAGGTGGGGATTGAAAACACCTCGGCAGCTTGGCTCACGACCTACATCTTGCGGATTACTCAGAGAGGGCCGGCATTTGCGGCAACACTTTCGGCCCTTTACTGGGCTGGATTTCTTCTCTCGCGCGCCAGTGCGTCGTATCTGCTTCTTCGCCTCAAGGCGTCGGTTCTGGTTCGGATTTCAGTTCCCGCCGCATTCGCAGCCGCAATCCTGCTGTTTGCCTCCAGAATCCAGTCCATTAGCTGCGTAGCTATGTTTATTCTTGGTGCTGCTCTTGGACCGATCTACCCCCTGCTCGTTGGGGAGAGTTTCTGCCATGTGCGACGCGTAGCCGATTCGCGTTGGATTCTCGCCTCGGCTGGTTTCGGAGGATCTATTCTGCCATGGTTGACCGGATGGATCTCAGCGTGGAGTGGAAGCATTCGCACAGGCATCCTCACCTTGCCTGCCGCATTAGTGTTGATGATTGTTCTGCTCCCACTGCTTTTCAGGTCAGTTTCGCGTTCACCGCAGCGCCAGCAATAGGTCACTCGCTTCGCGTTTTACGGCTGCGGCAACACCAACACTTCGACCCCGGATGCAGCATCCTTCTGGCGGAACACCTGCTCCGTCACCTTCTGAAACCGTTCGGGCGTCGCGTAGGGAATATCGGTAAACGTCTGCGGATTGAGGTCGGTCAAAGGAAACCACGAGCTCTGGACTTGCACCATGATGCGATGACCGCGCCGGAAGGTGTGAAAGAGGTCCGGCATCGTGAAGTTCACATCGGTTCGCTTGCCCGGCTCCAGCGGTTCCGGTTTCACCCAGCCCGTACGGAACTTTGCCCGGAAGGGCTCGCCGCGCAACAACTCCTGATAGCCTCCCATATGCAGCGGAGGAGCATCGAGGATGCGTTTGTTGCCTTGCGACATATCGGGGGGATCGGGATAGTCTTCTGGAAACACATCGATGAGTTTCACGTCGAAATCGGAGTCGGTCCCTGAACTTGCGATCTTCAACTTCGGGGAAATGGGCCCGGCGATCGTGACATCTTCCTGCAGCGGGTCGGTTTCGTAAACCAAAACATCGGGTCTATAACTGGCGAACCGTTGATCGTCCACCATATAGCGTTGGGGTACAGTATCCGTGGTGTAGCCCACAAATGGAACTGGATGGTTTGGATCGCTGACGTACGTGTCGACGCCCTCGGACTCGGCCGGCGGATCGAAACTCAGTTTTCCATCGGAACGGAAATAGAGTGTTTTCGGAGTTGCCGACTTAGGCGGCCAGTTATCAAAGTGATGCCAGACGTTCGTGCCGGTCACAAAAACGATCGCCTTCGGCAGTGGGTCGCCCTTTCCCTTTAAATAATGCTCGAAGAAAGGGAATTGGACGTCCTTCTTGAAGTAATCGCTCGTCTTCGCGTCGAAATGAATGTCGCCGAGATGGTCGCCATCGCCGCGTGCCCAGCCTCCATGCACCCATGGCCCTTCCACCAGCGTCGTCGGAGTGTCCGGATTGTACTTATTGATCGCGTAGAACGTCCGATACGGCCCGCTTAGGTCCTCGGCATCATACCAGCCGCCGACAACCAAAACCGCACAACGGACGTTCGTCATGTGGCGGGATAGATCGCGAGCTTGCCAGTAACTGTCGTACGTATCATGATTAAACTGATCGTCAAACAGCCAGTTCGACCCCTTTAAGTACAACTTATCCAGGTTGGCAATGTTCCCGGCGGACAGATAGAACCGATAGCTATCTGAGGTGCCGAAACTGAATGGAATTGTCGCCTTCGGCATCTGGGGCTCTGTCTGAGGCTTGAAGGACGCGTAAAAGCCGAAGTTGGCGGAGAGCATAAAGGCGCCCCCATGATAGGCGTCGTCACCCAAAAAGAGGTCGGTCATCGGCGCCTGGGGGCTGGCCGCTACCAATGCCGGATGCGAGTCAATGATGGACGCAGACGTAAAGAACCCGGGATATGAAATGCCCCAGATGCCAACCTTGCCGTTGTTGGTTGGCACGTTCTTCAAAAGGAATTCAATCGTGTCATAGGTATCGGAAGAGTCGTCCACATCCTGCGGCGAGTTCTTGTTGTCGATGTGCGGACGCATCTCCTGAAAGCTGCCTTCACTCATCCATCGCCCACGCACGTCCTGATAGACGAAGATGTAGCCTGATTTCTCAAATTCGTCGGACGGACCGAGGTGCTCCGGAAACCTGTCTTCTCCATAGGGACCAACATCGTACGGCGTGCGCTGCATAAGGAATGGATACGGCCCGTTTGCATCATCCTTTGGCACGTACACGGCAGTGAAAAGCCGCTTGCCGTCACGCATCGGGATGCGGAATTCATATTTGGTGTAGTGGGAGCGGACGTAATCCTCGGGCGGCTGTGCAGGCTGCTGTGCGGCCACATGCCAGGAGACAAATGAGCATGCGGCGAGAATCGCAGAAGCTAAGCTACGGAACTTCGAGGTCATCTGATGCACTCTCCAGAAGGTTGAACCAGCGAGCAAACAGCAAAACGAGCACTCGCAGGTTCTGCGTTTATTCACTTTCCTTTGGCGCTTCGGGCACTTTCTCTGGCGTGGTCAATGGTTTCGTAATCTCGTCGAGGTAATCCTGTGCGCCATCGACGCGCTCCAGCACCGGGTAGCGCTCTCCGTCGTGGTAATCGATATCCGCCGTGCGAACGTACTTGTCTGACTGCACGAGCAGATGAATTGGACTGGAAGTTCCTTTTGCTTTGCGGATTGCATCGTGCAGCACATCGCTCGAATAGATCACGTTGTTCACGGCGATGATCTTGTCGCCGGGAGCAATACGAGCTTTGTCGGCAGGGCCATTCCACAGCACGTCCTTGACTTCAGCGTCATCTCCCACCCGGATGCCAATCGACCACCAGTAACCGAAGTGTCTATGCAAATATCCTTGCCCGCTATCGATCGTGTGCAGCGATGCACTGGGCTTATCGCGATACACGAGCTTATAGCCTCCCTGCTCGATCCCCGCAAGGTCGACACGCGGATGAATGTCATCGATCCGGCTATGCAGAAACTTTGCCCAGTCATAGGGCACAACCTGATTGAGGTCCGCGACTAACTCGTCAAATGTGTAGGGGACGATGAGAGGACCGGTGTTGCCCCCCTTGCCCAGGAAGATCTTCTGGAAATCGTCGAGGGATTTCTTGTCGTTGGTCATCTTGCGAATAAGGGTGTCCGCGTCAAGCCAGAGCATCTCTCCTTCGAAGTAATAGTCCTGTCCGCGACGCCAGTTATACCAGGGGCCACCGAACTTTCGTAGGATGCTGGCCGCGACAGCGGTATCCAAGGTCGGCCGCCAGATACGGCCCGGCGTGGAATCGAGATCGGCCGCCGTCATTGCCAGTACATCGCGATACTGGGCCTGCGTCTTGAGCCCCGATCGCGCCGCCAGCACATTGCCGAGATACTGAGTCATTCGTTCGTACACCCACAGCATTGCGCCCTGCTGCGGAGTAGCAAAGTCGGGCTGATAGAGGCCCGCCGGCCGGCGGTATTTGCCATTCCACGAGTGCGTGAATTCGTGTGATAACAGGTCGGCATCAGGCAACTGGTGCCCGTCGTCCGAAAAGCCCTTCTCGCCGACGCCATTGTCTGATGATTGTCCGTGCTCAAGACCCTCCTCGCCCGCCACATCGGAGAGCGTGAGCAGAAAATGATAGGCGCCATAGTGGTGCGAGGCGTAAAGAGCGTCCGCCTCGCGGACGAGGTTTGCAACTTCGGCGAGCATCGCGGGGCGCAGACTTGCATCGTCCGGGTAATCGGCGACAACGTCGAGATAGTGTTTAGGCGCGATGGTCGGCGCCAGAGCGTACTCGTGGAAGTATGCACCAGTGATGAGCGGTGAGTCTTCGAGTTGCTCCACGGTGGTTGCCGCGAACTCCGTCGTAGTCCCCGCAGCTGGCACAGGGTATGAGCCCGCGCTCGTTGGAGTAAGCGCAGTCCCGATGCCCCACCCCGAGGGAACCCTGACCGACGGTTGGATAGGAACATCGCGCACCGGCGTCTTCGCCGGATAGAGCAGGAGCTTCTCCCACTCGAGCACGGCGAGCTTCTGCGTGACGCGCATTGTGACGATGCAATCAAGGTGCACGTGGAGCGATGACACGCCGTCCGGAATACTCAAGTGAAATTCGTACAAATCCACGTCATCTCGCCGCCATGGAAGCGTCGTACCGTTCGCACTGAACACCACACCCGCAATCGCAGATGCGGGTCCGACTGGCATATGCGTTCCGGGAATCCACTCTGGAGAGATGAGAGCGAGCGGGCCCGGTCTTACCGGCAAATCGATCTCCGCGTGGTATAGCTTGCGCGGTGCATCCGTCAGGTCGGCCGAAATGCGGATCGGCGCCTGCTGCGCGAAAGTGGTGCACATCGCAAAACTCAAAGCGAAACATGCCGGAATCCTGGAGAAGCAACGCTGCGTGACCATCTCGAGTGGATGTCTCATGTGCAAATCAGGGTAACGCATCGATTTCACTGAGCTTGGCTTCGCTCCTCCGTTGAATCCTGATTGTGCCTTTATGCCCAGCATGTTAAAAGCAAGAGAACAGGATACGGGCGGAAAGATTCTGGGCCGTCACAGACTTGGAAGTCTGCGCCGGGAACGCTTGGTGTTTTCGCTGGGTAGCCTGTAACTCCATCGCGAAGGAAGCATCGCACTCAATGAGCGCCGGACATCCAGCGGAAGTCGAGACCCTCTTCGGAGACTATCCGCTCGATCATGCCTTCGACGAGATGCGCGAGGGAACCGGCGAGGTCCGTCCGCACTACCGAGCTCTTGCCGAAACCCTGGCGAGCCTGCCACCGGACGAACTGCAGCGATGCAAACAATCTGCCGAGCTTTCTTTTCTGACCCAGGGGATCACATTCACCGTCTACGGTCGCGAAGAGGGAACTGAGCGAATCTTTCCCTACGATCTGGTCCCGCGTCTCGTCACCGCGCCGGAGTGGGATCGCATTGAACGCGGGCTTACACAGAGAATCACAGCACTGAATCTCTTTCTGCGCGACGTCTACTCCGATGCCAAAATCCTCGCCGATCGAGTCATTCCCCGCGAGCTGATCTACAGCTGCAAACACTATCGCCGCCAGATGCGCGGCCTGCAGGTTCCGCGCAATGTCTACATCGCCGTCGTCGGCACCGACTTGCTCCGTCTCGCCTCTGGCGAGTTTGTCGTGCTCGAGGATAATCTCCGCGTTCCTTCCGGCGTGAGCTATATGCTTACCAACCGGCGCGTGATGAAGCGGACGTTTCCCCAGCTCTTCCACAGCTACGGCGTGCGCCCGATCGAGCAGTACCCCCAGCTTCTGCTCGCCACGTTGCGGTCGCTTGCGCCGGAAGGCCGCCCTGAGCCGAACATCGTCCTGCTCACGCCGGGTGTGTTTAACTCGGCGTACTTCGAACACACTTACCTTGCCCGCCAGATGGGCATAGATCTTGTCGAAGGTCGCGATCTGGTGACCCACGACAACATCGTCTACATGCGTACTACGGACGGGCTCAAGCGCGTCGACGTGATCTACCGTCGCGTGGACGACGACTTCAGTGACCCACTGGTCTTCCGGCCTGATTCGGCGCTGGGCTGCTCAGGGCTTTTCAATGCCTATCGCGCCGGGAACGTGACGGTAGCCAACGCCTTTGGCACCGGACTCGCCGACGATAAGGCGCTCTATGCCTACGTCCCACTCATCATCCGCTACTACATGAATGAAGATCCGATTCTTCCCAATGTCGAGACCTTCCTGATGACCGAGGAGAAGGATCGAAAGCATGTGCTTGCGAATCTCGACAAGCTGGTGGTGAAGGCGGTGGGCGAGAGCGGCGGCTACGGCATGCTGATTGGTCCCCATTCGACGCCACAGCAGCGCGAAGAGTTTGCTCGACAAATCGAAGCCAATCCGCGCAATTACATCGCTCAACCCACGCTGGCCTTCTCGCGTGCTCCATGCCTCATCGGCAATCAGCTCGAGCCGCGCCACGTCGATCTAAGGCCCTACATTCTCTTCGGCGACAAAGTCAACATTGTGCCCGGCGGGTTGACACGCGTGGCCCTCGAAAAGGGATCCCTGGTGGTGAATTCGTCGCAGGGCGGCGGCAGCAAGGATACATGGGTTCTGGAATAGCCATCAGCATTCGAGCTCGGGAGAGTGCCACGATGCTTTCACGCGTTGCGGACAGCCTCTACTGGATGAGCCGCTATCTCGAGCGGGCGGAGAACACTGTTCGCCAGCTCGATGTGGCCCTGAATCTGATGCTCGACACGGGCAGCGCCGGCGAAGGGTTGCGTTGGCGCCAACTCATTGCGGCGCTCGGTAATCCGGCGGGGTTGGAGTGGAATGGCGATCTCGAATCGATGGCGGGCAGGCTTGTCTTCGACACGCTCAATCACGCCTCGGTCACTTACTCGGTCAACGCTGCTCGCGAAAACGCGCGCCAGGTGCGCGAGGAAATCTCGACAGAGCAATGGCAGCGCCTCAATCGCCTCTACCACCAGATGCACTCGGTGCAGGTGCAATCGCAGTTCCGTGTCAGCATCTCGGACATGTTGACCACCGTGGTCGACGGCATCCATCTCTTCAAAGGCGTCAGCGATACCACCATGATTCACGGCCAGGGCTGGCAGTTCATTCGCCTCGGCCGCTACCTCGAGCGCGCCTACGCGATCGCCACTCTGCTGGAGGTGTATCAGCCCGGCTTGACGAGTCCGGAGCAGAGTCCGGCCGGTCACCAATACCTCGAACAAGTTGGCCTTCTTCGTTGCTGCACCGCCTTTGAAGCTTTTTGCCAGGTGTATACCGCCGATCTCACCCCGGACCGTATCCTCGAGTTCCTTCTTCTCAATCGCGATTTTCCGCATGCCATTCGTTACTCCGTAGACGGAGTTCGACACGCGATCGAATCGATCCAGCGGACAGGAGGCCGCCGTCCTCCCGACGATCTTATGGCGGGGATTGGGCGTCTGCACGCGATGCTCAGCTATACCACCATCGGCGAGATCCTATCCGGCGATACTGCCGCCTTTCTCCATTCCATTCGCGAGCAATGCCTTCGGATCCATGAGCTGATGTACCGGTATTACGTCCACTACTCCATCCAATCGGCGCTCGCGACATAGGGAGCGACCAGAGAGAACATGAATTTCTATTCCATTCGGCATCTCACGCGCTTCCGTTACTCGAGGCCCGTCAGCGAAAGCATCATGGAGACGCGCATGCACCCGCGTTCCGATTCAAACCAGCACTGTCTCACCTTTTCGCTCTCGGTTAGCCCGCGCTGCCGCGTATTCAGCTATCGCGACCACCTGGGCAATAACATCCAGCACTTCGACATTCCCGGCGAGCACACGCAGCTGGTGATCATCGCCGAGTCGGTCGTGGAGCAACAGCCGTTGCCGGACGTCCCGCGCTTTCTCGCGCCCGATGCCTGGAGCGCGCTCGACGATCTGATCGAGACCGGCGACTACTGGGAGATGCTGCTTCCGAGCACTTTCGCGGTTGAAACGCCGGCCCTGGTCGAACTCGCGTCGAAGCTCGGCGTCACCCGCAGGGATGACCCTCTGATGGTCGTCCACGAACTGAACGAGCGGCTCTATGAGTACTTCGAGTACGTACCCCGTCACACCAGAGTCGATTCACCCATCGACGAGGCGATCACCAGCGGGAAAGGCGTTTGTCAGGACTTTGCCCACACCATGATTACCCTTTTGCGGCACGTTCGCATTCCGGCACGCTACGTCTCGGGGTATCTCTACCGCAGTCGTGAAGATCATGACAGATCGACGCCGGATGCGACCCACGCGTGGGTTGACGTCTTGCTGCCTCACCTCGGCTGGGTCGGATTTGACCCCACCAACAACCTCATCGCACACCACCGCCACATCCGCACCGCAGTCGGGCGAGACTATGCCGATGTTCCCCCCACCCATGGCATCTTTCGGGGAAAAACTGACAGCGAACTGTACGTGGCTGTCCACGTCGAGGCCAGCGAACAGCCGCCTGCACTGGATCGCAAGCTGCCCATCCCCGAAGACTGGAGTGTCTTGGTCGAACGCGCCCAGCAGTCGCCTGAAGTCAACCTGGCCCTGATCGAACTGCAGCAGATGCAACAACAACAATAGGGACGAATCGTCGGAAATGAGCCTTAGAAACGTTTGAACCGGGGACGGAGCCATAAATTTTGTTGAATCTTTGATCAATATCCAGCAATATAGGGTTATTCCGAACGGAACGAACTCTCCCTCTGACAGCTCTTTAGCAAGGCGCATTGCCAAATGATTTTCTTACCCGGATTCGGAATCTCGCCGAACCGGGATTTGAAGCAAAATGGCCCTATTTGCAAGCGGCCCGCACGTGATGGCAAGCACGGTCGCACCTAATTTGCAAGACACATAGCCGAGCAAGCTTTTTTGGAGGAACAGCCGTGAAACAATCCCTTTGGGGTTGGATGCTTTTGTGCATCCTGGCCCTGAGTGCATCCGCCTTTGGTCAGATAGCCTCAACTTCCCTTCGCGGAACCATCAAAGATCCCAGTGGCGCCCTGGTAGCAGGAGCCACCGTCACGCTTACCGACAACGCGACCGGAAAGTCTTTCAGCACAACTGCGAATAGCACCGGCGCCTACGGCTTCTCCCAGGTCTTCCCAGCCAAGTACACCATCAAAGCGTCCGCGGCAGGTTTCGGCGATCAGACAAAGATCGCTGAACTGCTGGTAGACCAGCCGGCGACCATTGATTTCACTTTGACAGTTCAATCGAGCTCGGTAACCGTCGACGTGACCGCCTCCGCGCAGACTCTGAACACCGCCGATGCTTCGCTCGGCAATTCCGCCGATAGTGCCGAGATTCAGGCGCTTCCCAGCGAAACGCGCAACGTTCCCGACCTGCTCTCATTACAGCCCGGTGTCTTGTATCTTCCTCCGACCGTCACGGACAGTCGCAGTGGTGCTGTCAATGGTGGCCGTTCCGACCAGGGGAATGTGACCATCGACGGAATCGACGACAACGATCAAGTCAACGGATTCGCTTTCACCGGCGTGCTGCGTGAGACGCAGGATTCCATCGAGGAGTTTCGCGTAACCACCGGCGACGCCAATGCCGACCAGGGGCGTTCTTCGGGCGCTCAGATCAGCCTCGTCACCAAATCGGGGACCAACAAGTTTCACGGCGCGGCCTATGAATACAACCGGCCCACGATTACTGTTGCCAACGACTGGTTCAACAAGCAAGCCGAACTCAATAGCAGCGAGCCGAACATCCCCGGGAAACTGATCCGCAACATCTTCGGCGGTGCCTTTGGCGGTCCCATTGAGAAGGACAAGCTCTTCTTCTTCGGAAACTACGAGGGGAGCCGCATTGCAGAGAACGTCCAGGTCACGCGGACCACGCCGACGGCAAGCGCGCAGGCTGGACAGCTTACGTATGTCAATTCAGCCGGAACCGTAGAATCGCTGAGTCCGAGCCAGGTGGCCACGCTGGATGCCGCATGCCAGATCTGCAATACAAGCGCGTACCCTAACCCACCGGGTCCGAATCCCAACTCACTCACGTATTACAACGCGATGCCTGCGGCGAACGGACAAACCTTGGGCGACGGCGGCTATAACTCCGGGTCCTATTCGTTCTCCTCGCCTAATCCCCTTCGGCTGAACACGTCGATCTTCCGGCTCGACTACGTGCCATCGGATAAGCACCGGCTCTTTGTCCGTGGCAATCTGCAAAAAGACGTGGGAAGTACACTGCCCGCGCTCGACAGCAGAGAGCAATTCCCGGGTACAGGACCGTCGAACCTGACCGAGGACAACAGCAAGGGCATCACAGCTGGAGAGACCTGGTCCATCTCGACGAATCTTATTAACGACATTCGCTATGGATACACCCGCCAAGGGTTCAGCACCCGCGGGGTAGGGTCCGGCGAGTACGTCGACTTTCGCTTCCTGGATCAGCCGACTGCAGAAACCCGCACCACCGTCACCAACATCCCGGTGAACAACATCGTTGACAATCTGAGTTGGACCAAGGGAAAACACACCATTCAGATCGGTGGAAACTGGCGTCTCGTCCACCAGAACTACTCGTCCGATCAGAACTCCTTCAACAGCGCGACCACCAACCCGTATTGGCTCGGTGGAAATCCACCGCTCCCTGCCGACGGCGTTGCCGGAGGGTTTACCAACTCGTACCTCATCGACTACGCCAATCTTGTTGGGACCGTCCCGCAGATCACAGACAATTTCAACTACGCGATCACAAGCGCGACCTCTGGGGCCGCAATCGCGGAGGGAGCACCAATTGCTCGGAATTTCAGTGCCAACGAGTACGAGTGGTACGTGCAGGATGCATGGCGTGTCCAGCCAAACCTCACACTGACCTTTGGCATTCGCCACACCCTTCTACAGACGCCTTACGAAGTGAACGGTCAGATGGTGACTCCGACCATCAACACCCATACGTGGTACCTGCAACGAGAGAGCGCTGCCCAGGGCGGCCAGATCTACGAACCGGACCTGCAGTTTGCTCCTGCCGGCCCGCACTATGGCCAGCCGGGATTCTGGCCCAAAATCAAGGACAACTTTGCCCCGCGGTTCGCGGTGGCCTACTCGCCCGATGGAAAGACGTCAATCCGGGCCGGCGCGGGCCTCTACTACGATCACTTTGGAGAAGCGCTCGTCTTCAACTTCGATCAGCATGGCTCCTTCGGCATGAGTTCGCAGGTCAGCAATCCGGCCGGTGTGTACTCCTATGAGGGAAGTGCATCCCGTCCTCCATCGCCCAGGTTCATGGGAAGAAATGTGTTGCCGCCAATCAGCGTTGGGAATGCTCCAACGACGCAGGCATATCCTTACTACGCACCGCAAGGCAATTTCGCCATCACATGGGGCCTCGACAACAAAATGCAGACGCCCTACTCCGAGATGTTCGATTTCTCGGTGCAGCGTGAACTGCCCGGCGGGTTCACGCTCGATACCGCTTACGTAGGTCGCTTGGGCCGCCACTTGCTGCAACAACTCGATCTCGCGGAACCTGTCGACTACGTCGATCCGTCCGGTGGAGGCGACTACTACGCCGCTGCCCGTCAGCTTTCCATGAACGTGGATGCCAATGGAGACAGCTATTTAGGTGATTCGAACGGCGACGGGGTCATCTCGGTTCCTGCGATCCCGTACTTCGAAGACGTCTTCCCGTTCATGGCAGGCCTCGACTTCTCGGGTGAAAGCGCGACTGAGGCCGTCTACAACCATGAGTGGGCGCCCTACCGCGAAAACCTCGGCGAGACAACCGCGCTCTCCGACATCGATTTCTACTGCTTTTACGGTTGCCCGGCTGGCTGGCAGCCGCACTTCTGGCAGGATCAGTTCTCGTCGCTGTATGTCCTTTCAAGCAGCGGGATGAGCTACTACAACGCAGGACAGCTCAACATCCGCCATCCCTCGACTCACGGATTGCTGATGGATTTCAGCTACACGCTCTCGAAGTCCATTGATTTCGGCTCGGATGCGGAGCGCAGCACGGAATTCGGAGTTCCCGGTAATCTCGCCAATAACTCCTCCTTCAGCGAGGTCATCAACACCTGGAAGCCATACCTCAATCGCGGTGTTTCAGACTTCGACACGCGTCATCTGATCACCGTGGACGCCGTGTATGCGCTGCCGTTCGGGCGGGGCAAGGCTTTTGGTGGCAGCACTAGCGCGTTAGGCGACGCTCTGATCGGAGGATGGCAGCTGTCCGGCATCAATCGCTGGTCCAGCGGACTGCCTTTTTCGTTCAACGAGCCCGGCTGGACGACCGATTGGCAGATAGAAGCCTACGGCGTCGAAACGCAGCCAGTCAAAGCGCACCGGTACTTCGACGCTAATGGTAATCCTCAGTACTTCGCGAATCCGACCGCAATCAACAACGGCGTGTACAACGGTTCTCCGATTCGCATTCCGTATCCCGGCGAAACAGGGCAGCGCAATAACTTCCGTGGCGATGGCTACTTCGACATCGACACGGGTCTCAGCAAGAGTTGGCGACTCGGAGAATACGGCGCGCTCAAGTTCGCTTGGGAGAACTACAACGTCACCAATACAGTGCGCTTCGATCCAGCCTCCGTAGGCGGCCAGCTGACAGGAGGCAACCTCGGCGTCGCGAGCGCGCTGCTCACACAACCGCGCCGCATGCAGTTCAGTCTGCGCTACGACTTCTAGGCTGTTCATCGCTCAACAAGGAGCGCCGGAGATTTGCTAATTTCCGACGCTCTCCCTTTTTGCTGCGGTTCTTTTCCTTGACCTCCGTCGTTAGAGGCCATCGACTCAGCTCGCTTTGCGCACCTGGGCTGCGATCTTCCGCAGCTCCGGCAGCACACGGCCCAATGCGATCGGCGCCGCGTCGCGTCTACCGAGTGCGAAGTACACATCGCGATAGTGCCGATAGAGCTGCTCGTAGACAGCCGCAGCCTTGGGGTTGGGTTCGAGTGTGCGCAGAGGCAGACACACAGCCGCCTGCGCTTCCTCGATCGTCTTATAGGCTCCAGCCGCGAGCAGCGCGAAGATCCCCGATCCTAGACTCGTCGGAATGCCCGCCGGCACAAGCACCGGCTTATTCAGCACATCGGCATAGACGCGATTGAGTACTTCGTTCTTTTGCGGGATACCGCCTGCGTTGATCACCCGATCGACGCGTACCCCGTGCGCCGCCATGCGCTCCAGGATGATCCTTGTGTGGAACGCCGTGCCCTCGATGGCTGCGAATAGCTCGTCTTGCGCCGTGTGCACCAGATTCCAGCCCAGCGTCACACCCCCCAACTCAGGGTTGACGAGCACTGTGCGGTCGCCATTGTCCCAGCTGAGGCGCAGCAGGCCGGTCTGTCCTGCCTGGTAGGTGTCCAGTCCGTCGGAGAGGGCTGCCACGGTTGTGCTGGCACGCTTCGCGATCGCATCGAAGATGTCACCTGTCGCCGAGAGTCCGGCTTCTATTCCTGTGTAGCTCGGATGCACGCTTCCCGGCACGACACCGCATACGCCGGGAACCAATTCGGCTTGGCGCGCCATGGCAATGATGCAGGTCGAGGTGCCGACCACATTCACGACATCGCCTTCGCGGCAATGCGATCCAATCGCGTCCCAGTGCGCATCGAACGCTCCAACAGGAATGGGAATCCCAGCCTGCAGGCCGAGCCTCTCCGCCCATGCTGGCGTCAGATGGCCGGCGATGCAATCACTCGTCTCGTAGCTGCCGCCCATCTTCGCACGCACACCGGCAAGCAGTGGGTCTACTGCAACCAGGAACTCCTCGGGAGGCAAGCCGTTCCACTTCGGGTTCCACATCCACTTATGGCCCATGGCGCAGACACTGCGCTTGAGCTGATCGACGCTTCGTACCCCGCTCAGCGTCGCTGCAACCATGTCGCAATGTTCCAGGGCAGTCACGAAGCGGCTGCGTTTCTCGGGACTGTGCCTCAGCCAATGGAGCAACTTGGCAAAACCCCATTCGTGCGAATAGACACCGCCACACCACTCGATGCCCTCGAAGCCAAGGGCATGAGCCTTCATCGTGATCTCTTCGGCTTCGCCGTGCGCCCGGTGATCGCACCAGAGGTAGTACTCGTCGAGTGGCTCGAGTCCTTCACCCACAGGCACGACGCTCGAGCCGGTCGTATCGAGCGCGATGGCCGAAACCTGAGTGCCGTCGACCCCTGCGATGCGCAACGCATCGCGCGTGGCAGCCGCCAGCGCCGCCATCTGATCGGCATGGGCCTGTGTCGCGAAATTCGGGTCCTCGCGCCGGCGATGCAGAGGATAGGAAGCCGAGGCCGTCCCAATAGGCCCCTTCTTACTGTCCACCAGCGTGACGCGCACGCTGAGAGTGCCGAAATCCACTCCGGCGACGATGGTCATGAGCCCTCCGGTAAACGCTTTCTTGCTGCGAAACACAAGGCTACACCATCGCACCTCCGATCGGGTATGGGATGGAACGACGAGAGCAGAGAAGGTTACTTTTTCGCTCCGCCGAACAAGGTTTTGATCTTCGATCCAAAACCGGTCAGCTTTTGCATGTTGTCGTTCGTCGCCGCCGTCACCGTCTCGCCAGTCCCCGTCAACGTTGTTCCCAGCGTCGATGTACCTCTGGGATCGTTGAAGTCCGCGCCAGACCGGCCAGCATCTGCGCGTGAGCCGCCAGGGCCGCTGCCGTCGGCTCGAGCGACAGGACCAGGAACTCATCGTCGATGCGGCCGATCATCGTCTCCCAGGCTGTGGCCTCGCGCGTCTTGCGCAGTTCGTGCGCCTGGTCCACCGTGATCCACATCAAGCCCAGCGGCTTGTCTTCCTCAAAGAAGTCCTCGTAGGCTGACTCGGCCTGCTCCTCCATCTCCACTTGAGCCGACTCCAGATCGGATTCCTCCGAACGATCTCCGTGAGGCAGCGTGTCGATGTGATCGGCGAGGTGAAAGATCACCGCCGATCCGATGCGGGCGCCGAGAGAGTCCCGCAGGATCACGGCGCGCGTCATCAAAGGTAGCTCGCTGCCGGATCGGTGCTGCGCGTGGATCAAGGCGTAGCGCGCAGGCTTCGAGAGCGGTCGCGGCTCATCGGCTCCGTCGAGGTTGGCCCGGTGCAACAAGGGCCAGAGCCCAGGGAACCGACCGCGACCGCATGTCGATGATTGGGAACCCCGTGATGTTCGCCGCAGCGCGATTCCAGTAGGCCACTTCGCCCTCGCGATCCAGCAACGCGAGGCCCTCCGGAAAGCTCTCCAGCGCAGCCTCCATCAATTCGCAGCCCTCCATCATCCTCTCCCCTTGCCATGGTTCATCGGCGGAGAAAGTCCCGACCTGAAGGGTCGTCACCGGCGGCAAGAGACGTGACCGGACTTGTCGAAAGAGGAGCGGATGAAGATGAAATCGACTGGACTGAGAGATTTGCGCAGGGTTGGCGAAGCTCAGTTCGGCTTCTGGTTCGGTCGGATCGGTTCCATCTCCTGTGCTTGTGCGAGGGGCAATCGAACCACAAATCGCGTCTGACCAGGCTTGGATTCAACTTCGATCTTGCCGCCAAACTTCTCAGTCACAATGCGGTGCACGATGTCCAAACCCAATCCTGTTCCAGCCCCTTGCGGTTTGGTCGTGAAGAACGCCTCGAAGATTCGAGGCATCACCTCGTCCGGGATGCCCTCGCCATGGTCCGTAACGCTCACGCACAGCCAGTTCGGATTCGATTCCGTCCATGATGCGATTTCGATATGCCCGCCCGCGGGAGAAGCATCGGCTGCGTTGTCGATCAGGTTGGTCCACACCTGGCTCAGTGCCGATCCGCGCGTGCGAATCGTCGAAGGCGATGCCTCGAACTTCTTGTCCACCTGGATCTGCTTCAGGCGCAGCTTGTGGCCGAGAATGATCAGCGTGCTTTGCAGGCTGTCGTGTACATCCAGCTCCTTGGCCGGCGATTTCTCGTCGTACGCAAACTTCTTTACAGCCATTGCCAGATCCGAGATCCGCGAGATGCTGTCTTCAATCGCACAGACCAGCGACACACTCGAGACCAGCGCCTCAAGCCAGTTGAGCGCATCGGAGAGTGCGGGAGCATCGAAGTAAGCGCGGGCGCAATCCAGCTCGTGCCGGTCGAAACCCATCCCCACCAGCACCGGCCCGATGGTATAAGCGTTCTCCACTCCAGCCGACGCCAGCCACTCGCCCATCGCCTCCTCGGCGTCCGACTGCTCGATGCTGCTCATCGCCGCCAGACGGCACCCACTGAGCGTATGCTCCAGCAGGCCTCTCATGCATTCCAGTTGCTCGGGCGTCTTGGCGCGGCTGCTGTTGCGCAGGCTCAGTTGCTGCAGTCGCATCAGATTCTCGCGCAGTTGCGCAGCCGACCGTTTGGCGGCAGAACCAGGATTGTGCAGTTCGTGCATCAATCCCGCCGCGAGGGTTCCGAGCGAGATTAGCTTCTCGCGGTGCAACGCCTCCACTTGATAGGCCTGCAACCGCTGCGACATGTCGCCGAGAATGGCCGCTCGCGTTTCGGGGCAGCAGGCCATCACCTTCCAGAACTGGTCAGCGGTGAAGCGAATCACCTCCGAGTCCACAGCCGCCGTCACGCGGAACTGCAGCTGCGACTTACCCGAAAGCAGCGCGGCCTCGGCGAATCCGTCTCCGGCCCTGGCGCCTCCCACAACCGTGCGTGTGCCATCCTTCTCCAGACGATCGGCGTGCACCTCGCCGCACAGCACGAGCCAATACGTGTCGACCGGGTCGCCTTTTTCAGCAATCACCGTGCCGGCCGGTGCCCGCAGCCGTTCCACGCGATCGATTCCCTGGATGCTCGCAAGATCTGCGCCCGCAAAGATGCGTGTCGTGCGTAGATCGTCCTGCACATCGCTCCATGCAATCGATTCGCTTGTCAGCGGCTTTTCCAGAGCGCACATTTTTTTGCTAAATATCCCCTGCCTAGAATCCTGCTAAATACTGATGTGCAAACTGCACCGCGATGGATCCCTCGCCAACCGCGGAGGCCACACGTTTGATCGATCCGTGCCGTACATCCCCGGCCACAAAAACTCCCGGGATGCTGGTCTCCAGCAGGAACGGCTCGCGTGTCTCTTTCCAGCTTTCCGGCATTTTCCCATCTCTCCGCAGGTCTGGCCCAGCTAAAAGGAACCCTTTCTCGTCTCGCAGAATCGAGGGCGGCAACCAAGCCACACCCGGTTCGGCGCCAATGAAGACAAACAGTGAGTTTGCTTTGACTTGATACTCACCGTCCGGACCCTTCAGGCACAAGCCCTCCAGATGTCCCTTCCCCTCGGCCTTGACCACCTGCGTTCCGGTCGCAACCACAATATTGGATGTGCGCTCAATCTCATCGATTAAGTATTTCGACATGGTGGCCATAAGCCCCGGCCCCCGCACCAGCATCGTGACCGTCCTCGCGAACTTGGCGAAGTGCATAGCCGCCTGCCCGGCCGAGTTTGCGCCGCCCACCACATACACGTCCTCATCCCTGCAGGACGCAGCTTCAACCAGAGCTGCGCCATAGTAAATCCCACATCCGGTGAGGCTTTCGGCCCCCGGAATGGTCAGACGGCGGTATTGCACGCCCGGAGCCAGCAGCACCACGTGGCTGGACACTTCGCGGCCATCGGCTAGCTTGACGAAACGGTATTGCCCATCGACGCGCAGCCCCACGGCGCGCTGGGTCAGAAACTCCGCCCCAAATCGGGTCGCCTGCACCGTGGCCCTGCGGCCGAGGTCCGCACCAGTCACGCCCGAAGGAAAGCCCAGATAGTTCTCGATCCGCGAAGACGATCCCGCCTGACCACCGGGGGCATCGGGTTCGATCACCAGTGTCTTCAGACCTTCGCTGGCCCCGTAAACCGCGGCCGCCAGACCGGCCGGCCCCGCCCCCACCACCGTCATGTCATAGAACTCCTGCGTAGCCTGCGTGCGCAGACCCACTCGCGCAGCCAGCGCATCGGGTTCCGCATTCGGCATCGTCGTGCCGTCGGGGAACAGGACGGCGGGCAGTTGCTCCGTCTTCAGGTTTTTCTCGGCCAGCAGCTTCAACGCTTCTTCGTTGGCTGCGATGTCGATCCAGCGGTAAGGCACATGATTGCGTGAGAGGAAATTCCGCAGCTGGTGATCCTGCAACGACCACCTGCTGCCAATCACACGCAAGCCTTCAAAGGGAGGCTTGAATCCCGCCTTCCAATCTTCCAGCAGATCGTTCAGCACCGGATAGAGCTTCTCTTCCGGTGGATCCCATGGCTTGTTCAGGTAGTAGTTGATGCGCGCGGCGTTGATGGCCTGGATCGCGGCTTCCGTGTCCGCATACGCAGTTAACAGCACGCGGCGCGCGTCAGGATAGATCTCCCGCGATCGCTCCAGAAAATCCACGCCGGTCATTCCCGGCATGCGCTGGTCGCTGAGGATCAACGCCACCGGTTCCTGGCGCGGCTTCACCTGCGCCAGCGTGTCCAGCGCAGCCTGCCCGCTTGCGGCGCGCATGATGCGATAGTCGGCGCCGTATTGCCTGCGCAAATCCTGTACAACCGCCTCAAGGACGCTGACGTCGTCATCGACCGCTAATAAGATGGGCCTCGCCATATCTCCAGTGTAGGACCTCGGATTCCCACAGTTTTCCTCTCCGGGATCCAGCCCGGAAGAGCCAAATCAGTAAATATTAAAGACTTTGAAACGCCGGATTCTGGTGACGGAATTTCAATTGGGCTGTAAGCTTGTTGCAGGGTTTTCGAACAAAGGCAAGTTTTTTTTGATGTGCGTAGGTGACCAAAGGAATCTCACTCCCCCTCGGCGGTCGCTGTTTCGAACGGAGTTTGGGTGTTATTCCTTATGCCTATGTCGGTTCTTGTAGCCAAAAGTGTATCTTTAGGGTTCAATTGTGGAAAAGGCTAGGCAACCCGCACGGCGGCCCGATCCCCTGCTTCCACTACGGATGGTGCGCGAATCATGAATAAAGTGATCCTTGCCGACTCACAAGCTATTTTCCGTGCGGGCACCGCTAAGGTGCTCGCCATGGACGAAGATATGCGCATTATTGCGCAATGTACCGACCTTGACCGGATGATGCATGCGATCGCCACTTTTCCTGGGTCGATCGTTATCGTTGCGGCATCCTTGCGGCCAGACATGGCCCGGCTCCGCTCGTTGCTGGAATCGACCAGCAGCCGCGGCATCGTCATCGCGGAGAACAACGAAAGCGCAAGCCAGTTCATGCAGCAAGGCTTCCGTGGCGTTGTATTTCGCAATGTGACCGGTCCGGCTCTCACTGAGTGCGTGCGCCGCGTCGCCCAGGGCGATACGTGGACTCCACCCCAGCTGATGATGCCCGAGTCACCCGAGGAAGATCTGGTCGGCGCACGCGTCCGCGACCGTCTCACGCCTAAAGAGATGCGGATCGTGGCGCTGATCGTGCAGGGCTGCAAGAATCGCGAGATTGCCCTTCGCCTCAAGACCACCGAGCAGGTCATCAAGAACTACCTGCGCTCCATCTACGACAAGACCGGCGTCAGCGATCGCCTCGAGCTCGCGCTCTTCACCATCCACCATCGCCAACTGGCGCAGGCCGCGGCTGAGATGGGCAACAAGCTGGAAGCCGAAGAGCAGGCCGCTGCGCCTCCCGCTGTTGCGTAGGAGGCTTCGATCTCAAAAAGAGAAGGGGGGGGGGCCAATCTGGCCCCCTTTCTTGTTGCTTGTGATCTACGCTCTATAGCTTCTCCGCCACACTCTTGGCTTGCGTGAACAGCAGCAGATAATCCGGGCCGCCGGCTTTTGAATCCGTCCCGCTCATGTTGAACCCGCCGAATGGATGCGCGCCCACCATCGCGCCTGTGCACTTGCGATTCAGGTAGAGATTGCCGACGTGAAACTCCTTGCGCGCTGAGTCGAGCCGCTCCCGATCGGAGGTGTACACCGCACCCGTCAGCCCGTACTCCGTATTGTTGGCAACCCCTAGGCCATCCTTGAAATCCGCGACCTTGATCACCGACAGGACCGGCCCGAAGATCTCTTCCTGAGCGATTACCGCATCGGGCGCGATGTCGGCAATCACAGTGGGCTCCAGAAAGTATCCGCCGGACTTCATCTCGACCGCATTGCCCCCAGCAATTAGTCTGCCTTCCTTCTTGCCTGTTTCGATGTAGCCAAGAATCGAGTCCATCGCGGCTTTGTTCACGACGGGGCCAAGGTTTGGGTTCTCCGCCGGGTCACCCACTGTCAGCTTTGCCACGCGTTCCCGCAGTTTTTCCACGAACACGTCATAGATCGAACCTTCCACGATCGCGCGCGAGCACGCGGAACACTTCTGTCCGCTGAAACCGAATGCCGCTGCGATCACGCCATCGGCAGCCGCGTCCACATCGGTATCCGCGCACACCACTATCGAATCTTTGCCGCCCATCTCGAGAATGGTCCGCTTGATCCAGATCTGTCCCCGCTGTGTCTTTGCCGCCCGTTCGTGAATCTCGAGTCCGACCGCCTTCGATCCCGTAAACGCGATGAAGCGCGTCTTCGGATGCTCGACAATCGCGTTGCCGAAGGAGACTCCCGAGCCGGGGCAGAAGTTCACCACGCCGCCCGGCATCCCAGCTTCCTCCAGCACTTCGACGAACTTTGCTGCAATGGTCGGCGAATCGCTCGACGGCTTCAGGATCACCGTGTTTCCCGTGACGATCGCCGCTGCGGTCATACCGGCCATGATGGCGAATGGAAAGTTCCACGGCGGAATCACCGCGCCCACACCGAGCGGAATATAGAGCAGCTCGTTGCGTTCTCCGGGAAGCTGAATTGGCGTCTTTGCCTCGGCCAGACGCAAAGCCTCTCGTGAATAGAACTCGAGAAAATCGATCGTCTCGCCAACGTCCGCGTCCGCCTCTGCCCAGTTCTTGCCGACTTCATACGTGAGCCACGCGCAGAATTCGAACTTGCGCTGCCGGATAATCTCCGCCGCTCCCAGTAGAAGGGAAGTTCTTTCTCCGGTTGATGCTCTACTCCAAATCTCAAAAGCACGGAGTGCCGCCTGCATCGCCGGCTCGGCGTGTTCGGCGCCCGCTTTGGCATGGAGCCCAACCACCTGCGAGGGCCTGGCGGGGTTCAGCGAGTGAATCTTGCCCTCGGTCTTGATACGGTGGCCGCCGATCACCAGCGGATACTCGCGGCCTAGTTGCTGCCCCACCAACTCCAGCGCCTCCTTCATTTTGCGAGCATTGTCCGGCGCCTTGAAGTCGGTAAACGGTTCGTTGCGAAAGGTGCCCTGCGGCGTTCGGGGCTGAATCTCGGTGGGAAGGGAAATGGTCGCCATAGCTCATCCAGTGTAGTCGCTTTGCGGCTGATGAGTGCGTTCTGCTTCCACAGCTTTCACCCCCCTCAAACAATCCTCACAACCTCCGAAACTTACACCGCGAACCAGGGTCATCACAGATGTGACCCTCCCCCGAGGCGCCCGCCGCTCTCGTTCGTAAGCCTGGGGAAGAAGGGCGGCGGTCCAGGTCTCTCGGGCTTTTTGCACGCCCGACGGACGTGGCCGAAAAGAGGGAAGATGAGTCTCCCCATCGATTTGCATTCTGCTCCCGTGCTCTGCCGTTTCCTTCGATTCCCGCAGCGCAGGTCCAGCGCGCTCTCGCCTCAACTCAAGTTCAAAGCGACATTGGCTGCAATCGCCGTCTTCGCGATACTGCCGTCGATTGCTTCTGCGCAAGACAATTGGCCTCCCGACGAGCCCAACCCTGGCGTATCGCAGCAGCCCTATTCTGCCTCACCGCAGTACTCCGACGCGTCGCCGCAATACCAGTCTTCGTACGCCCCACAGCCTTATGCGTCGAGCTCTCCTCAACAGGGATATGGTCAGCAGCTCGGCCAGATGCAGCCGATCAGCCCCGACCAGCTCACCCAGATCGTCGCTCCGATTGCACTTTATCCGGACGGACTTGTCGCGCAGATTCTCGCCGCGTCCACCTATCCGGCCCAGATCGCGGCAGCGGCGCAGTGGCTTCGCTCCATGGGCGGCGCGTCGCCCGACCAAATCGCCGCCGCGACCGAAGCTCAATCCAGTTGGGACCCAAGCATCAAAGCACTGACAGGTTTCCCCCAGGTGCTTGTATGGCTCGCGAGCAATCTTCAGTGGACGACGAGCCTAGGCAACGCCTACTACAACCAGCCCCAGGACGTCCTCCAGACAATTCAAGTCATGCGCCAGCGTGCCGAGGAAGCCGGCAACCTGCAAAGCACGCCGCAGGAAGACGTGACGGAAAATCTGGGCGCCATCGACATCGCTCCCACCAATCCGCAGGTTGTCTATGTGCCGACGTACAATCCGTGGGCCGTCTACGGCCAGCCTGTCACACCCTACCCAGGATTCTCGTTCTTAGGTGCGGTCAATTCCTTCTTCGGCTCTTCCGCTGTGCAGTTCGGTCTGAGCTTCCTCACCAACGCCTTTATGCACACGCCGTGGGGCTTCCTTGGCTGGGGTCTCGACTGGCTCGCCCACTCGGTGCTGTTCAATCACTCGAGCTACTTCACCCACAGCGCATCGGTCTCCGACTGGGGCTTCCCGCACGGAGGACCACGTGCCTATCCGGGCATCCCTCAGTACGTGCACGGTGGTTACGGCGCGAGTCGCGGCTGGAACAACTACAGCGCCACGATGCGCAGCGGATACGCACCCCGCTACGGCCAGCCGTCTCCTGCCTACAGCCGTCCAGCAGAGAACTTTAATCGCAACGGCCAGGCATTCTACGGCGACGCGCGCACCGCCGAAGGCTTCAATCGTGGCTTCGCGCCACGCACCGAATCTCCTGTTCGACCGGCGTTGCCTCCGCAGGCAGCCTACAACCGCTACCCGCAGCCGCTGGCGCGTTCTCCGCAATTTGAAAGCCGCCAACCCGCCTATGAGTCGCGGCAATATGCCTATGCTGGCCGTCCGGGCATGAACTTCGGCAGCCCTGGCAATCAGTATCGTGCGCCCGAGAACAACTATCGGGGCAGCACCGGACGCACCTTCGACACGTATCGTGGCAATGAATTCGCGCGCTCGCAGCCGTCGGGCGGATTCCATCTCTTCGGCAATCACAACTCCAATGGCTGGGGCGGCGGCAAAGCGCCCAAGTCCTACGGGGGCGGCCACTCAGGTTGGGGTGGTGGAGGCAGTTGGAAAGCTCCCAAGGAAAGCCACTTCAGTGGCGGGGGAAGCCATTGGGGCGGTGGCAGTCACTCTAGTGGCGGCCATTCCAGCGGCGGAGGCCACTCCGGCCATCATCATTGAGACGGGGCGCTGACTCGAAGCCGAAACTTCATTCAGCGCTATCCCTACCGCGCTTCCGTCAGCGCTTCCGTCCGCTTGCTCATGCGCGCCGTCCGCTCCAGCTTGTCCCAGTTGAACGGCTTGCCATCGATCGCGCGCATCAGCGTCTTAAACAGAACTACCGAGAACACCTGCCGATACGCAAACCGCTGCAGCCAGATGTGGAACAGTAGCCATCCGTCGCCCTTGTTCGCGGGATGGCGCCGCTCCAGACTGAAAGCCACCGCCGACGTGACAAAATCGATGAGCAGAAACGTGAGGAAGTACGCCAGCAGCTTCATGAAACTGGCTGCCGATGCCGCTTCTGGATGGTAGTGGCGATCGATGAAGTAGTGCACGATGCCTGCGGCGAACATCAGGTCGATGAACGGCGACACCAGCGGCAAGAACATCTGGAAAATTAGAATATTCGGCAGCGCAAACAGTCCCATCGCCTTGTTGCGCACGAATGCCATGCGATGCTTCCACACCGACTGCAGAATGCCGAACGACCAGCGGAAGCGCTGCCGCATCAAGCCCTTCGCATTGATCGGTGCCTCGGTAAACGCCAGGGCTCGGTCCTCGTACACGACTTTGTACTGCTGCTCCAGCAGGCTCATCGTCAGGTCGGCGTCCTCGGCAACCGTGTTGAGGGGATAGCCGCCGGCCCTCTTCACACCGTCCGTCCTCCAGGCGCCGATCGCCCCGGGCACCACTGTCACCACATTGAACAGGTCCAGTGCGCGCCGCTCGAAGTTCTGGCTCGTGATGTATTCGAGAGCCTGCCAGCGCGTCCACAAGTTGACGCGATTGCCCACCTTTGCGTTTCCAGCTACCGCGCCAACTCGAGAATCCTCAAAATGAGGGATGAGCTTGGCGATCGCATCGGCGGCAATCACCGTGTCCGCATCGATACCCACATAGAACTCTGCGTCCAGACGCTCGAGCGCGCAGTTCAATGCGGCGGCTTTGCCCCCATTGGCCTTGGTCAATACTTCGACACGGCCCGAGGCAATCTCCTTTGTGTACGCCGTGCGCGCAACCTCGAATGTGTTGTCTGTCGAACCGTCATCGATCACGATCACGCGCAGATTCTCGTAATCCGAATGCAGCACAGACCGGATCGTGCGTACGATAACCTTCTCTTCGTTATAGGCCGGAATGAGCACGGCGATGTGCGGATTGAATCCCGGCGAAGCCTCGCGGTGGGGCCGGCGCAGGCGATCGATGATCGCAAACACGCCGACCAGTACCAGACGCGCGCTCATCAGGACGTCGCCGATGAAGAAGACAAAGACGATGAAGTTGCCGATTACGGCCAGTGTCGAAAACGCGATCGAATCCGGAATCGCGCGCAAATACTCCCGAAATGTGAGCTTCGGCATCACCTCCGCCGCGGTCTTTCCCATCAGCGACGATACCGGCACGATCGTGTAGCCATGAGCACGAAGTGTATCGATTAGGTACGGCAGCGCTGCCAAGGTCACTGAGCGGTCACCGCCGCCGTCATGCATCAGGATGACCGATCCGCGAAACTGCGGCTTGGTCTTCATCCGGTCGAGCTGTTCGAGTACCAACTCCGCAATCTCCGGCGGCGTCTTGCGCACCCGCTCGTCCCAGTCGTTCGTGTCGATCTTGTTCCCAATTACGATGAACCCATCCTGTTGGATGCGCACGATCGGCGCTGCCTGGTCATCAGTGTCCGGCTCTTCATCCACGTCATAAGGTGGCCGGAAATAGAGAGGCTGTACACCGAGTTTGCTTGCGAACAGGCGCTCCGTCAGTTTGACCTCGAAATCGAGCCGGTTCGCCGAGACTTCGCTGATGTCCGGGTGCGTGTAGGTGTGATTCCCGATCTCGTGTCCCTCACGCAGCTCGCGCTTCAGAATCCCGATATTCTCGAGAGCCTCTTCTCCAATGATCAGGAACGTCCCCTTGGCGTTCTCTTTCTTCAGAATGTCGAGAATGCGCGGCGTCCACTTCGGATCGGGGCCATCGTCGAACGATAGTGCGACCTCATTCGGGTGATAACCGTAATACGCGATCGAGTAGGTCTGCGGATACACATCCATGTGCTCGTCGATGATGAGCCTGCGCTGCAGATTGGGTTCGTCGGTATCGATCTGCACCGTGCGTTTGCCGGCCTGAGGCAGGCCAGTCACACGCATGATGTCCCCCTCGCCCTCGATGTCCACGTTGTGACCCGGTTCAACCAGCGCCAAGGCCTCCGGCGAATTCGGATTGCTCGGCTTGTCCCACACGTTCCACAGAGAGCTGTCTTCCGACCCCAGCCGCCACAACGCGAATGTCTGCAAGCCAAGTTGTCGAGCCGCACGCATCTCGTCCAGCAGAGTCACCGCATCGGTGAACCACACCACATGCCGCTGATTGTTGTCCTCATCGATGTAGTCGAAGTGCGGATTGAGCGAGTTGTAGTCGAGGTCCAGATCGGCATCGGCATCCGACGCCCGCTGCCAGACATCCGAAACGGGCAGGTCCTCGGTGTTGAGCACCTCGGCCTTGGCCTGCTTATGCCCCTTCCTCGCGGGCGGGGGGATGGACAATGTCCAGTCGTAGCCGTAATTGGCCAGCGCGCAGATCAGCTTCTCTTTCGGCACCGACTTCAGCACCCGCGTCAAATTGGCGACAAACCACTCCTGGCTCGCGATAGGTCCAGGGTTGCTGGTTGCTTCGTGCTGGTCATAGTTCATCAGCACAATGCCATCGGAATTCGCCGCAATCGCCTTCAACGTCGTATCGTCCGTAGCCACCGCCGTCGGCACATAGAGCCGCAGATTGCGCGGATGCATCTCCGCATAGAGCTCGCGGATGAAGGCGAGATAGGCCGGGATTGCATCGTCGTTCAGGCTCTCGAAGTCCAGCGAGAGGCCGCGATAAAATGGATAGGCTGCCAGAAAATGCAGAATCTGCTCCTGCAGAGCAGCGCGATTGGCAGGGTCCTTTAGCAGATCCCCGACCCCCGCATCCCAGACTTGATTCGTGGAGTTGTAGTTGTTCAGATGAGGGAAGACTTCCGTGTCTTCCTTGGCCAATTGAATCGTCCGCTTGATTCTGCTCAGATCGTCCGGATCGTGCACTGTGTTCCGGTCGACAATCGGGTACGAGCGGTGGCTCTCATTGTCGATTCCCAGCAGTGTTGCCTTCGACGCGTCAACATGCAGCCACTCCGGAAACAGCAGATCGATCTGATGCACATGCTGCTTGAACGACGAGTAACTCGCCTCGTCGTATGGCACGTAGTAAGCGGCACGCAATCCTTCGCCGGTGTTGAAGGGGATATCGGACGGCTTGCGCGTCGTTTTGCGTCGTGCCGGACGCACGGCTTTTGCCCCCCGCAGCGCTCCCGTCTTGTCCGGAACGGCCTTGTAGTTGTGGTGGAAGGCAGGCAGCAAAAGTTCGGGCAAAGGCTGGCTGCGCAGAACATTAAACATGAACGCAGCCAGCACCAGCGTGATGAGGACCGCGGTCACATCGAGAATCCGCCGAAGGCGCTTCCAGCGCTTGCGTTGTGGATCGAAGAATATCTGTCTGTCGGGCATTTGCTACCGATCGCCTTCGGGAAGTCAGGGGAATAGATTTAGCGTATACAGTACGAATCGTATGGAAGCCGCTTCTCAGAGTCAATCGAAGGCCGCACGCACGGCCGGTCTACGCCTGCGCGCGCGAGCGTCGATGGCTGCGGCCCTCCTTGCAGGCGCCTTGCTACGCATCTGGATGTTCCAGCGCTTTCTGGAGACCAACGGCGACACCGCCGTATATGGAGATATCGCGCGGAACTTTCTTGTGCACGGCCGATACGCGTTGACACTCGGCTCCGGTCAGGCCTTTTCAACTTTGATCCGGCTGCCGGGCTATCCGCTCTTTCTCGCCGCCTGCTTCAAACTTTTCGGGGTAGGGAACTATACATCCGTCGTCTGCCTGCAGATTGCAATGGAGCTTGCCGGTTGCCTAATCCTCGCTGACGTCGCCCGCCACGTTGCGCCGTCTCGCTACGCAACCAGTGCAACCCACGCCACGCTCTGGATCGCGGCCCTTTGCCCCTTCACCGCGATCTATGCCGCCAATCCTCTCACCGAATGTCCGACCCTCTTTGCCATCGCGCTTGCCCTCTGGTCGGCATTGCGATTCCAGGAGAAGAACTCGTGGAGCTTTGCGCTCACCTTCACCCTTGCCGTCACGTTTGCTGCCCTCCTGCGGCCCGACGGCGCTTTGGTTGCCGTCGCCCTTGCCCCGGCTCTGCTCTTCCGCGCAAACAACCAATCCCCCCGCGTACCCGTAAACCGTCTCGTCACGATGTCCCTGGTCTGCGCCTTGCTGGCTCTCGCCCCATTCGCCGTCTGGACCGTGCGCAACTGGCGCGTCTTCCATGTATTCCAGCCCCTCGCCCCGCGCTCGGCCACCGATCCCGGCGATCCGGTCACACCCGGTTGGGACCGCTGGGTAGCCACTTGGTGTCTCGACTTCGTTTCAACCTACGAAGTAGTGTGGAATGTCCCCGGCGACGTGCTCGATGTGAGTAAACTGCCCAGCCGTGCATTCGACACCCCCCAGCAATATAACGAGACTGCGACACTCGCTGGCGCCTACAACAAGAACGGTTTCGACATGACACCGGCGATCGACGCCGGCTTCGGCCGCCTGGCCGACGTGCGCACCGCTGCGCATCCCCTGCGAACCTATCTATGGCTGCCCCTGGCTCGCCTCGCTGACATGGGTCTTCGCCCTCGCATCGAAAACCTACCCATCGACCTCGATTGGTGGGTCTACAAGCACCACTACGCGGAGACGCGCTTCAGCTGGGCCTACGCAGCCCTCAATGCTGCCTACTTGTTATTGGGACTCTGCGGCCTGCTCTTGCGCCCACGTCTTGCCGTTTGGATGCTCGCCTACATGCTGCTGCGAAGCGCTCTCCTGCTCACCGTCGTTCCACCCGAAGCCCGTTACACCCTCGAATGTTTTCCCATGCTCTTTGTTCTCGGCGGTGTCGCGATCGGACGACTCTTCACTGGATCTGCGAAGCCCTGAGCGTTGGTCGCTCTACTGCTCTTGATACGTCGTCTTCGCGTCGGTCTTTAGCTTGAACGCATCCGCGGGCAGATCCTCGTTCACCTTGATGTTGAAGTACACGCAAACCCGCGACACGCCCTGCCCCTCATCGAACACTTGCTTGAGACTGACCGCCCGTGCGGTGTCCATCCATACCGTCACTTTCGGAAAGTTCTTGCGCACCGTCGTGTCTTTGGCCACCAACTCGAGCTTCTCAATCTTCACTCCGTCGAGCGTCTCCGGGCCATCATCCTTGATGTCCCACTTGCCAGCGAGTTCTTTGCCGCTTGCACCAAAACCCAACATCACATAGCTCTCGAACTTGCTGGCTCGCTTGTACGTGACGACCTGGTTGTTCATCACATCGTCGAGCTTGAACTGGCCGTCGGCGAACGTGTAAACCTTCGGGACGGGCTTGCCGTTCACTTCGGAGATGTGCGCCGCCATCGAGAACCCGCGTCCCTTGCGCTCGTAGTAGGCCGTGCCCTTCTGGACATCCTTGTCCGGAAACGGGTCGGTCTGGTAGGTATCGAACTCGAAATCGGCCGACGTGGTGTGGAAGTTCGCCGCAGCCTTATCGAGCTCACTCAGCACGCGCGCCAGATCATCCGCAGCACAAAGCGAGCGGCCACAAAGAGCCAAAAGCGTTACCATCGCCACGCGAATCCAAATTTTCCTGGGGGACATAG
The DNA here is from genome assembly GCA_964585715.1 of uncultured Occallatibacter sp. Taxonomy (GTDB): domain Bacteria; phylum Acidobacteriota; class Terriglobia; order Terriglobales; family Acidobacteriaceae; genus Telmatobacter. The sequence goes on along the minus strand of CAZPEZ010000047.1, from coordinate 3,693 downwards.
ACTCCTTCGTCTTGGTTGGACGCAGACGCTTAGCGATGGGCCCAGATCTTCCAGATCGAGTTGCCGTGGTCGTCGGTCGCCGTCTCCCAGCGCTCCACAAACACTGCGTCGCCCGTCACCGGCTCGATGGCCTGACGCAGCGCCTTCTTGATCTCGTTGGGCGTGGCCCCATCTGGAATCTGCACGTCCACTGCCTGCACCGACACGATCACGTCGTGGTTGCCGTCGCCCACCACCTGGATTGGATGTGCGGGGCCAGACGCGCTGCTTGGCTTGTCGCCAAAGTTCCACAGGTGCGGCGTCACGAAGATGAACAGCAGAATCAGCGTCACCATCACGTCGTAGTGCACATTGCCGCGTGGGTACGTCCAATAAAAATAGCTCTTGAGAAGTTTGTTCATGACTGCCCTAAGCGCGTAATGCGCTCCATACCACCCATGTAGGTCCGCAGCACCTCGGGAACAACGACGGTCCCGTCGGCCTGCTGATAGTTCTCCAGAATTGCCAGCCAGGTTCGGCCCACGGCCAGCCCGCTTCCATTCAGCGTGTGAACGAATTCATTCTTTGCCTTCGGCCCACTCGGCTTGTAGCGGATGTTGGCCCTGCGCGCCTGAAACGCCTCGAAGTTCGAGCAGGACGAAATCTCGCGATAGAGCTGCTGACCCGGCAGCCACACCTCGAGGTCAAACGTTTTGGCCGCAGAAAAGCCTGTATCGCCCGTGCACAACAGAACCCGCCGATACGGCAGCTTCAGCGCTTCCAGAATCTCTTCCGCATTGCGCGTGAGTTTCTCGTGCTCCGCATCGGACTCTTCGGGCCGCGTAAACTTCACCAACTCCACCTTCTGAAACTGATGCTGCCGGATGATGCCGCGGACATCTTTCCCATACGCGCCGGCCTCGGCGCGAAAGCACGGTGTATATGCCGTCAGTGAAATAGGCAGCCGCGCTTCGTCCAGAATCTCATCGCGATACAGATTCGTCACCGGCACCTCCGCCGTCGGAATCAGCCAGTGATCGTTGTCCTTGAACTCGCCGCGCGCCACCGCCGCTGCGTCCGCGTCCGAGCAACGAAACAAATCCTCGGCAAACTTCGGCAGTTGCCCCGTCCCGAACAGGCTCTTCGAGTTCACCATGAACGGCGGCAGCACCTCGGTGTATCCATGCTGCTGCGTATGCATGTCGAGCATGAAGCCGATCAGCGCCCGCTCCAGCCACGCACCCGCGCCCATGTAAACCGCGAACCGCGCGCCGCTCAGCTTCGCTGCTCGCTCCAGGTCGAGAATCCCCAGCGCCTCGCCGATCTCCCAGTGCGGCTTCGGCTCGAAATCGAACTTTGGCTTGTCGCCCCAGGTCTTGACGGTGACGTTGTCCGCCTCCGACTTTCCCGTCGGCACTTCATCGCGCGTGAGGTTGGGGATCCGAGCCAGCGAGAGCCGCATCTGCTCGTCCAGCTCGGCAGCGGACTTATCAAGCTCGTCAAGGCTGTCCTTCAGCGCCCGGGTCTCGTCCATCACCGCGGTCGCATCCTGGCCAGCCTTCTTCAGTGCGCCTACCTTCTGGCTCAACTCATTGCGGCGCGCCTTCAGCTGTTCTGCCTGTGTAATAGCCTCGCGCCGGCGCTGGTCGAGAGCGTGAAAATCGCCCAGCAAGGCCGCCGGATCGGCCCCCCGCGCGCGCAGTTTTTCCTCTACTTTTTCCAGGTTCCCCCGGACAAATCCCAGGTCGAGCATGTCCTTACCAGTCTAATCGACCCAAGCAGCCGGCTATTTGGCCACTTCTGCGCTCGTCACTTCTTCCTGCACTGGACCTGCGCTCAACTGATCCTTCCAGCCCGGCAGGTTCTGATCGCCGGTGATGAGCCTCGCTCCGCGTGTGAACGTGAAGTACGACCAGACCCACGACGAAAACACCGCAAGTCGGTTCCTGAACCCGATCAAGAAGAAGATGTGGACCATGATCCACGTCAGCCATGCGAATAGCCCACTCAGGTGCGCCTTGAACGGCCACTCCACCTTAGCCACCGCGGCCAGGCGTCCAATGGTCGCCATGTCGCCCTTGTCGAAGTAGTGAAACGCCGCCCGCGCCTTGCCCGCGAGATCGGCCTTGATCATCCGCCCCACATGGGTGCCCATCTGCATCGCCGGTTGAGCCACGCCCGGCACCTGATGACCGTCCTGCTCGAAGTGTGCAAGGTCGCCAAGGATGAAAACCTCCGGCATCGCCGGCGGATTTAATGTCTCATTTACGATCACGCATCCGCGCCGATCCGTCGGTGCGCCCAGCATCTTGCCCAGCAGAGAGGCCTGCACACCCGCAGCCCACAGGGTTACCGATGCATCGATGCGCTGTCCGCCCGCCTCGACCCACCCCGGTCCCAGGGCACTGACGTGCGTTCCGGTGAGTACCTCGACACCCAGCTGTCTAAGTGCCTCCTCGGCCTTGGCCGACAAATCGGGCGGATACGCCGCCAGAACCCGCGTTCCGCTGTCGAGCAGCAGCACGCGCGCCTTGCTCGGATCGATGTGCCGAAAATCGTGCCGCATATAGAGCTGCGCGATGTCGCTGATGGCCCCCGCCAACTCCACACCGGTCGGGCCTCCGCCGATCACCACAAAATTTAGAGGAGGATGCCACCCATGCTCCTGCTTCTGCCGCTCGGCCAGTTCAAAGGCCAGCAGCACCCGCCGGCGAATCTCCGTGGCATCTTCAATCGTCTTGAGCCCCGGTGCCAGGGACGCCCAATCGTCGTGTCCAAAATACGAATGCGTCGCGCCGGTCGCCAGCACGAGGTAGTCGTACTTGATTCGCGCTCCCGACCCCAGCGCCACTTCACGTCCCGGCGCATCGATCCCGATTACCTCATCCATCAGCACCTCGGTGTTCGATTGGCGCCTCAGGATCGTGCGGATCGGCTGCGCTATATCGGCCGGCGACAGCACCGCCAGCGCCACCTGATACAGCAACGGCTGAAAGGTGTGGTGATTCCGCCGGTCAATCAGCGTCACGTCCACCGGCAAGCCGCCAAGCGCCTGCGCAGCGTTCAGCCCGCCGAATCCGCCACCGACAATGATGACCCGAGGACGGCTGCTCTTTGCGTTCTGGGGAAGGGGCCTCGCTGAAGTACCCAAGATGACCTCACTCTGACCTTATGATGCCCCAGCCATCCCACAGGTCTCAGCCGGAATTGCGCGGAATCTTTCTTCCCTTGGATCGAAGCCGCTTGTCAGCGCAGGCGCCCTCATTGGTATCGTGCTTCACTCGGCCCCCTTTTGGATCAGTGGCAAGCTTCGTTTCTCGCGCTTCGGAGCTAACCTGCGCCGAATCACACGGCTGATCTCGACGGCTCTCCGCTGTTCACCGATTCGCCAGTCTCGCCTCCATTACCTAAGTTTCCGATTTCAAGGGTCTCTGCAACCTGCGTTACAGCCGGATCGGAATCCAACTGCCTGAAACTGTGAGTGTCTTTGGCCGATAAAGAGGCTGGATCGGTCTGCAACAGGGCGCCCGCTCGGGCGCAGGGGGAGGGCGTCATCGGTACTCGATTGCGATTAGGGGATCTGTTGATCGCCGCAAAGCTGATCACCGATGAAGATGTGGCCAAAGCCCTCGTGCGTCTTACCGAACACGGCGGTCGTCTCGGTGACAATCTGGTCGCCATCGGAGCCATCACGCAGGAGCGGCTCAATGGCTT